>DRHN01000429.1 GCA_011049595.1 Spirochaetota bacterium
AGATACACTTGCTTGTTTTTTGTAACTCTGATGAGAGAAGACATAACTGTAATTATAGCTATGTAATATGAATTTGTCAACTACTATATTTTCGAAAAACACACTACACATGGTGGATTGTCGGGATAAATAACGATACCAGCACTACTTGAGACCTGAGGATGTTACTTCTATGCTCTTTTTGAGGTAACAGGTGAAAACCTAGCTATAAAATAACGGGATTTTAGGATGAACATGATGGTATAAATCCGAGATGCCATTATGATTTTTCGAAAAGATTAATGTGCACCTGCTGTTAGCTATATCGATGTTGTCGGATGAGAAAATTGTAACAGGTTGTGAAGGAGATATTATTACATCGATTTCAATGTTTATTTTCTATCTGTTAAGTGATGGAGGAGTTACCTATGGTGATAGATTAGATTTTGATGATAAAAAAGATATTGTTATGTTTTCCGCCTGTGGGTTTGCTCCCTCCCGGCATTTTGCTCTTATTTATGGTGATTTCAAAAGAAGATTAAACTTCCTTTTAAAAATGTTAAATATTGAAAAAGCACCTGTGGATTATGTAATTACACAATTAAAAGATGAAAAGCCGGAAATTACTGATCTTGCTATTTCGAGTCAGGGGCTTTTTTGTCTTTAGGCGCCCTGCCTGTAAATAAAAAGTAAAGCGGAGATTCTGTCGGTTCAGAGCTCGCTTCCGGAAATAAAACCCTGCGCTTTCCGGCGGGCTTGACAGGTCAGGCGGTATGGTGTATCGTTACAGAACAGTTCGTTATTTACAATAATGGATACCCACTTTCATGGATACCGGAAATGGCTAAATGACTTTCAGCTGGTCGATATTTATAGATTTAGGCATTGTGTCCCTGGGTCTTTTAATAGCATCTTTTATCCGGGCTAAGATACTTTTTTTTCAAAGGTACCGCATACCCAATTCCGTCACAGCGGGCTTCCTTCTGCTTCCATTTTATAATTTTCTGGCGCCGATATTGGGGCTGGACACGGTAGGCCTCGGCAATCTGGTTTTCCACCTTCTCAACATATCCTTTATTTCGATGAGCCTGAGGGATACGGGAAAGGCGACCGGTAAAAGTGTCCTTTCAACGGCTACAGTCATTCTCTCGCAATATTCTATCCAGAGCCTTCTCGGCATCGGGGTTACTTTTCTTTTTATTGCCACAATAATCCCTGACCTTTTCCCCAGCTTCGGTTTGCTTATTACTCTGGGATTTGCTCTTGGTCCCGGACAGGCCTTTGCTATCGGTACAAACTGGGAGGAGTTCGGGTTTGTGGGGGGCGGCAGTGTCGGGCTTACCTTCGCGGCAATGGGGTTCCTGTGGGCGTTCCTTGCCGGAATTTTCCTGATCAACAGGGCGATCAAGAAAAACTGGATCGATGAAAAGAGAATTAAATATAATCGCAAAAAATACGTTCAAAACCGTTCCATAAACGACAGCGCAGCAGGTTCTCGAAATAACACAGCAGATGCCGGGTCGTCTGCTATCGACCCGATGTCCTATAATCTGGCTGTTGTGTTCGGTGTATATCTTGGTACCTTCCTTTTATTAAAGCTTCTCACTTTCCTGATTTCCTTCGCAGGTGATGCGGGTAATGAACTTGTGGCGGGGCTGTGGGGTATTACTTTCATCTTCGCGGCAATGGTGGCGGTCCTGGTAAAAAATCTTTTTACCAGATCAGGAATATCACATACCATTGATACACGGCGCCTCAACAGAATTTCCGGGACATCTGTTGATATCATGGTAACTGCTTCGATAGGTGCTATTTCTCTTGAAATTTTTGGGAAATACTGGCTGCCGATCGTTGTATTGGGCATATTGGGAGGAGTGATATCTGCCGTGTCTTTACTATGGCTTTCCTCGCGTATTTTCGGAGACAGTAATTTTCACCGTTTTATTCTGCTTTTCGGCTCCCTTACAGGTACTCTGCCTGCCGGGCTTGCCCTGTTGAGGGTAATCGATCCGGACTTTAAATCCCTTGCTGTTTCAGACTACATGTATGCTTTGAGCATAGTTTTTTTCTTTGCTGTACCTTTTATGATTTCAATGAATTTTCCGGCCCGCGGTTATAGTACAGGCAATCCTTTGTACTACTGGATTACAACAGGTATATACTTTGCCAACCTTATTTTTGTTCTTTTAATGTTCAGGATCATTGCCGGAAAGGGGGCGTTCAGAGAACCCGGCAAGCTCTGGTCCGGGAAATAAAAAGACAGCAGTTAAACATCGGATGAG
>DRHN01000430.1 GCA_011049595.1 Spirochaetota bacterium
CAAGGAGTTGATTTATGGGTGCGGCAGACGATGTAAAATTGGTAACAGAGCATACCTACGGTACATGGAGGGCCCAGAAAGACTGGAGCAAACCGCTTTATGTTGCAGGGGCAAAAGGTTCGCATTTTTATGATGATAAAAATAATAGGTATCTTGATTTCTCATCCCAGCTGATGTGCTCAAATCTGGGTCACGGGAACGAGGCGATTATCAGCGCTATATGCGATGGGGCAAAAACCCTGCCCTATGTGGGTCCGTCATTTGTGAGTGATTTAAAGGCAAAAGCGGTGAAGAGCTTGTTGTCAGTTATGCCTGAAGGTCTCACCCAGTTTTTTTTATCCACCTCGGGAACAGAGGCAAATGAGGCTGCTGTCAAGATCGCAAGGCAGTACAAGGCCCCTAAATATAAAATAATATCGCGATACCGCTCTTATCATGGTTCAACCGGCGCGGGGATAGCTTTAACAGGGGACCCCAGAAGGTGGTTCGCGGAACCTGTCGGAAAACTTCCGGGAGTTGTTTTCGCGCCCGATGCCTATTGTTACCGGTGCCCTTTCGGGTTGAATTATCCGGAGTGTGACATACGGTGCGCCGAATATGTGGACTACATGATCAAAGAAGAAGGAAATGTCGCGGCGATTTTTATTGAACCGGTTGTGGGGACAAACGGAATAATCGTACCCCCGAAAGAATACCTTCCGCGGTTGAGGGAAATTGCTGATGAAAACGGTGTTCTGCTCATCCTGGACGAGGTTATGAGCGGCTGGTACCGGACAGGAAAATGCTTTTCTTTTGAACATTGGAATGTCAAGCCGGATATTTTTACCACGGCAAAAGGATGCACAGGCGCGTACACGCCGGTCGGGGTGACTGTGACAACCGGCGACATAAAAGATTTTTTTAATGAAAGATTTTTTCCGCACGGGCATACCTATGCGATGCACCCTCTGTCACTCTCCGCGGTTCCTGCCGCTGTAAAAGAATATGAGAAATTATTTGCTACCGGTCTTCCGCAAAATGCAAGCGCCCATCTTGAAAAGAGGCTCAATGAGCTGGCTGAAAGGCACAAATGCGTTGGAGAAGTGAGAGGGATCGGGCATTTCTGGGCAGTGGAGATAGTTCAAGACAGAAAAACAAAGAAACCGTTCAATACTAAAGCAGATAAAGCGGCCCTAAAACCTCTATTGGTTTCTGAACTGACAAAACAGATGTTGAATCACGGGCTGTGGTTGATCAGCTGGATCAGTCACTTTATCATAGCTCCTCCGTTAATTATAACCAGGAAAGAGATTGACGAAGGAATTGATATATTTGATGATGTGTTGAAAGAGGCTGATAAAAAGACCGATTAATAGAGAGCTTGTTAAAACCGACCTTGCCTGGGGAAAAGTATAAAAGAGGGGGGAGAAATCAATTGAGAAATGCTGAATTGACATTGCAGAGAGAAAAACAGCTCAAACACGCGTGGAAAAAATTCATGGAAGAGGAAATAATTGAAACAAACATCGTCCGCCCTGTAATTGCCGACTCGTGGAAGAGGTGCAGGGCCGGGGAGCTTGACTCCTACTCAAAGAACCCTCCCAATCTCGGTCCCGGTGAAGTGAAAGAACTAATAAACCATAACCAGCATTTTATTGACATATCCAGGCCGATTATGAAAATGATAGGAGATATGATAAAAGGGACAGGATTTATGGTATATCTTTATGACAGGGACGGCTATATTCTGAAGTTTATTACTGATAAAACGATGCTGTCAAAGGCAAAAGAGCTGGGTAATGTCATAGGCGGCAACAGGGCTGAACAGAACGCCGGGACAAACGCTATCGGGCTTGCGCTGTTGACCGGTAGTCCTATTCAGATTGTCGGACCGGAACACTACAATAAAAACCTTCACTGTCTGGTTTGTTCAGCGGCGCCGGTCCGTGATCCCTCAGGTTGTATAATCGGGGTGATAAACATACATGGAAATTACAAACTGCTGCATAAGCACACGCTCGGCACGGCTGTGGGTATAGCAAACGCGGTTGAGCGGGCGCTTTTAACGGATGACAAAATCAACGAGCTGACCACCACAAATAAGTTTCTAAACACTTTGATCGATTCTATCAGTAACGGTTTAATCGCCATAAACAGGGAAGGTAATATAATAAATGTTAATTCAATCGGCGGGAAAATCCTAGGCCTCAAACCGGAGAGCCTGGTCGATAAGCCGGTTGATGACGTCATGACCGCGGATTTTTCTTTAACCGATGTCCTCAAATCCCGTAAAGTCATGGTCGATAAAAATGTATTCGTAAAACCTTTCGGCAGCAATGAAAAATATCAATACCTCGTAACGACCAGGCCCTTCGATGACCATGAGGGGCAACTCCAGGGTGCAATCGCGGTATTCAGCGAGATGGAGCGGGTCCACAAACTGATTGGCGGTATTATCGGGGCAAAGGCGCGGTTCGATTTTTCCTCAATTGTCGGCAACAACGCGAAATTGATCAGTGCAATAAACATGGCGAAGGTCGCGTCTGTGAGCTCCTGCAAGATCCTGCTATACGGGGAAAGCGGTACGGGAAAGGAAGTGTTCGCTCAGGCAATTCACAATAACAGCAGCAGGAGTGATAAACCATTTATTGCTGTTAATTGCGCGGCAATCCCCAGAGACCTTGTGGAAAGTGAGCTGTTTGGATATGATGACGGAGCCTTTACAGGTGCCAGGAGAGGAGGAAGGCCCGGGAAATTTGAACTGGCCAGTGACGGGACCCTGTATCTTGATGAAATAGACAGCATGTCTTTTGAAGCCCAGCCGAAGTTATTACGGGTGCTTGAAACAAACCAGGTGATGAGAGTCGGCGGCAGCAAATTCATACCTGTGAATGTGAGAATTATTTCTTCTGCAAAGAAAGACCTGATGACCGCTGTACGGGAAGGGACCTTTAGGGAGGACCTTTTTTACCGTTTGAACATGACAACTATTAAGATCGTTCCCTTGAGAGAACGCAGGGATGACCTTCCGGTATTGATCGAATATTTTCTTACAAAAATCGGATCCAGGCTGGGGGAAAGTAAAATTGATATCGGTAAAGAAGTCATGAAAGTACTCTCAGATTATGACTGGTCTGGAAATATTCGAGAACTTGAAAATGTTATTGAAAACGCTATCCTTCTATCCCAGGGAAATGCCATTACTCTTGATGTGCTTCCGGAAAGGATAAGGCAAGGTTCTCCAAACTCCCCTGTTAATGAAATAACATCAAGTTCTCTTGAAAACGCTGAAAAAAAGATGATAATAAACGTGCTTCACGAAAGTTATGGAAATATATCAAAAGCATCAAGAGTGCTGGAGATTGACAGAACCACACTTTACAGAAAAATGAAAAAACACATGATTACAATTTGAGTTGTCGCGGGCCGTGAATGTTTTCAGGAATTACTAAAACAGTTCGGTGTTGCAAAATACTGTAGCATTATACAACACTCAAAGCGATATGTAATGTATTAATTACGTATCATTTTTTTATTTGTTGATAAGCAAGTATTAAAGAGCTTCAAGATATACGCAAATATGATGGCATGTAAATTGCATTATGGTTTGCATGAGTAAAATAAAAATATAGTTTAGAGTAAAATATCGTGGTATTCGAACCGTCAATTTTTAAAAACCGGATGTCTAAAAAATCTATTGTTAAGGACCTGGAGGAAAAAGCAAAGAATATCCGAAAGCATATAATTAAAACAATATTTTCAACGGGGTCGGGTTATCTGGGGAGCTCTTTATCAATCGCTGATATTATGGCTGTGCTGTATTTTCATATACTTCGAGTAAACCCATTGAAACCGGAATGGGATGACCGTGACCGATTTGTCCTTTCAAAAGTGCGTGCTTACGCGTCTCTTTACGTGTCTCTTGCAG
>DRHN01000431.1 GCA_011049595.1 Spirochaetota bacterium
ATCCATGACCCTTTACATTAATCTGCTGATATGGCCTGTAATGGCAATCGGCTGGGTATTTACTCTATTACAGAGGGGGGTCGCTTCATCAAAAAGAATACTCGAACTCTTAAAAACCGAACCTGAAATTTTCGATTCAAAGAGGGTTGACATGAACATTAAAAAAGTTGACGGGGGGATCGAAGCCAAAAATCTTACTTTCAGTTACTCCAGGGACGGCGCAAAAGTTTTAGACAATGTTAATTTAAAAATACCTGCAGGGTCAACACTGGGAATCATGGGAAAACCGGGTTCCGGAAAATCGACTATGGTTTCGCTGTTTTTCCGGCTTTTTCCGGTTGATGATGGTGAAATTTTGATAGACGGCCATGAGATATCCAGGCTGCCTCTAAATGTACTGAGAAGATCGATCGGATATGTCCCCCAGGAACCTTTTCTTTTTTCTGAAACTATCCGCAACAATATAATTATCGGGCTTGATGAAGCATCGGTGAGCATGAGTGAAATTGAAAGGATTGCGAAGCTCACGGCAATATACGGCGAAATAATAGATTTCGCGGACAAATTCGACACGCTGATAGGGGAAAGGGGTGTCACCCTCTCGGGCGGTCAAAAACAGAGACTGTCCATAGCACGGGCACTCATTATCAAACCGAAGATACTTATTCTGGATGGCGCATTTTCCTCGGTTGACGCGTCAACAGAGCAGGAAGTCCTGCGCAATGTATTTTCTGAAATCGGCGGCAGGACTATGATTATCATCTCGCACAGGGTGTCAACGGTCAAGGATTGTGATTCGATAATTGTTCTTGACAAAGGCAGTATTAGAGAGCGAGGTTCACACGATAGCCTTGTGAGCAAGAAGGGCTATTACAGCAAATTGTACGAGCTTCAGAAACTGGAAGAAAAGCCTGTCTGACGCTCTTAATAGTGCGTATCCTGGCTTTCGGGCCTGAACCCATCGGGAGCAAGAAGTGAATTATTATGATGAGGAATCAATAGGCAGTGAGAGAGTGTACAGCGGGGAAGTGCTGAAACTGATTTTCAGCTATGTATTTGTTTATAAAAAGTATCTGTTTTTATCGCTCTTCTTTGTTCTGTTCATCACCGGGGCTAACCTTTCAGTACCCTACCTGTTCAAGATAATAATAGACAGGTATATTTTCAAACAGGGGCAGATAATCCATCTTGACGCTTATTCGTCCCGGACAGGGAACAACCTTTACGATAAGCAGTTTCGCCGAGGTAAGTATCTTTCGGGTACAGACCGTTTTCTCTTCCAATCGAGGTTAAAATATTTTTCCAAAAATGAAAAAGAGGACCTGGTCAATTCCGGTGCCCTCTCCAGTAAAAAATACGTGTTCATTGAATCGCCCCGGTTTGAAGGAGAACTTGGAAAAAAGATCGATTCTTATATATTGAAAGGCGAAATACTCGTTTTCGGGGAATCGATTTACCTTTTCGAGACCGGCGTTTTAAGCAGATTTAAAGTGGAAGAGCTCGCCCGGCTAAGATCGCAAGATTTTGTTCATATTGTTCGGTATATAATGTTCATTATAGGTATACTGCTTGTGCAGTTCGTGTCCTCCTATATTCAGATAATGTTTCTGATGAAATTATCTCAAATGGCAATGAAAGACCTGAGAAAAGACCTTTTCTCCCATATTTTGACCCTTGAGGTCTCCTTTTTCGATAAGAACCCGATAGGCAGGCTTGTGAACAAGGTCACAAACGACATAGAAACATTGAACGAGTTTTTCTCCTCGGTCCTGATCACGCTTTTTCAGGACATTCTTTTGATGCTCGGGATCGCCTTTGTCATGTTTTTTACCGATGTTTATCTGGCATTGATCGTAGCAGCGACTTATCCCTTTATCATAATTATTACCATCCTGTTTAGAATTCAGGTGCGCAACGCGTACCGTAAGATCAGGACCAGGATAACCGATATTAACGGGTTTCTCAACGAGACAATCACCGGGATAAGGATCATTCAGATATTTGTCATGGAACTGAACAATTTTAAAAAATTTTTGTTAAAGAACAATGCCGTGTACAAAGCGCAGCTTAAACAGCTTTACGTATTCGGTGTGTTCAGACCCCTGATCGGTTTTTTACGCTGGGTTTCAATCGCGGCCGTAATTTATTTCGGCGCCCGCGGGATTGTCGGGGACAGGATTTCTTTCGGTCTTCTGGTCATGTTTATTGCGTATATCGAAAGGTTTTTCGCGCCGGTACGCGACCTTTCTGAGAAGTTTGACATAATGCAGAGCGCGACTGCCGCGGGCGAAAAACTGATCTCGATACTGAAAGCCGATGCCGTTAAAGAGACGGACGATGATTTTAAAGTGCTTCCGGAAAAAGGGACCCAATTCACTTCCTATTCAGATCCGGAAAAGGTCAGGCGCCCGGAGACTGTCAGATTCAAGGGAAAGATAGTATTTGACGATGTCTGGTTTTCCTATAAACCGGATGAGTGGGTGCTGCGGGGTGTTTCTTTTTCAATGAACCCGGGAGAGACCCTGGCGATTGTGGGCGAAACCGGCGCGGGGAAAACCACTATTATAAGCATACTTTCAAAGTTTTACAGGATACAGAAAGGGAAAATATTTATCGACGGCGCTGACCTAAACGAGATACCCTACGGCGCTATAAGGCGGAATATCGTTTCAGTCATGCAGGATGTGTTTCTTTTCTCGAGAAATGTACGCGAAAACATAACCCTGGGGCTGCCCTATGATGAGGCGTACTTCAAAACCGTCAGCAAGGCCACCCATATAGAAAAATTCATAAAAAAACTGCCGGCTGGTGAGCTGGAACCGGTAATGGAGAGAGGGGCGACATTTTCCGCTGGTGAGAGACAGCTTTTGTCTTTTGCCCGGGCGCTTTATTTTGATCCCTCGATCCTTGTGCTGGATGAGGCGACTTCCAGCATTGATACCGAAACCGAGAGGTTTATCCAGGATGCCATAGCGCACCTCACAAGGGGCAGGACTTCTATTATAATCGCCCATCGGTTGTCAACGATCAAGAACGCCGACCGGATAATAGTCCTTGACAGGGGTAAAATAGTTGAGGAAGGGCGGCACCGGGAACTTATCCAAAAGAAAGGCATTTATCACAAACTTTATTCGCTGCAGTTCAGTGACAGACCTGATTTCTCCGGTTAAATGGCTAATATTGTGGCTTGTGATCGGGATTTGTAATATGTTATATAGTGGATATATGCTGAAAATGATGAAGTAGTTCTTGGTGATTAAATCACCAAATAAATAATTAGTTCTATTAAAAAATTTGAATTAGTCGGGCAAGCCCGGAGTTATCACCAGGAACTAATTATTAAAATATACGGGAGGTAAAACATGTGCCTGTCAAAAGTGTATATGAAAAAAAAGACGGATGGGTCCGTTGTGGTAGAAGAAGCGTCAAGAGTCACGGTAAATGAAGGAGCAATTGAAGTGCAGACTCTTTTCGGGGAAGTAAAAGTGTTGCCCGGTTATTTTATCAGGGAGGTGGATCTGCTTAAAAACAGCATCGTGCTCGAGGAAAGAGGGTAGGAAAGAATGGCGAATGAAATAAATGACATAGAGAAACTGCGGGTACTTTTAGGATATTGGGAAAACCATAATATCGAGCACATCTCCGAGAACATAAAATGGAAGGAAAAAGCGCGTAAAGCGGGGCTGGAGGAAGCTGCCGTATCGCTTGAAAAGGTTATAGCTCTTTCTGAAAAGGTGAACGAGCACATCCAAAGTGCGAGACAAAGCCTCCTGAAAGATCATGTTCACCATGATGGATCGGCTGACACAAAACATGGACATGAAGCGGGCCACCTTCACATACTGTTGCACCGGATCGGGGTGATAAGGACGCCCTACACCGACGAGGCCCCCCGGCAGCCTGTTGAAAAAGAAACAGACGATTTCATTCTTATAGTCAACGAAGAGTACCGGGAGGGGCTTAAGGAACTGGATAAGTTTGAGTTCATATACGTTCTTTATTATCTTGACCGCGTAAAACCGGGGTCGTCATTGATAGTGTCCCCGCCGTTTGACCGGGATGTTGAGGTGGGAGTTTTTTCAAGCAGATCTCCGGGCCGGCCGAATCCGGTCGGTTTGAGTATCGTGCGGATGAAAAAGATTGTCGAAAATAAAGTATACATAACCGGCATCGATGCCTTTGACATGACACCGCTGCTTGATATAAAACCATATATGGAAAAACTTGACTGCAAAGCAGGTGCCGGAAACGGCTGGGCCGGGAAGACAGATTGAATAAAGTGAATTGGCGGCTAAGCCGAGAGACCCGGCAACTTCGGGGAACCCGGCATTTTCGGGCTTGCCCGACTTAGTCACCAAGAACTTATTGTTCTTGGTTTAGATTTCCCCCCAATATTGTCGATATATTCTGAAAGGGGTATAAAATTGTTTATATATTTGACTAAAAAACGATTGTAATTAATAAAAAAAAACAGGATAATTGTAGTAATGATTAACGAAGCTGAAAAACTGAAAGAAATAATCAGACTGGATACGCAGCTCTCCACCGTTCAGGACCTTGATCTTCTTCTTGAAAGAATATTGACGGAAGCAAGAAACATTACTTCAGCGGACGCGGGGTCAATATACATAAGATCGAATGATGATCTGGTTTTCAGCTATGTCCAGAACGCGACCCTGGCAAAGGAGCTGCCTCCGGGGCAAAAACTCATCTATTCAATATTCAGGGTGAAGATCGACACCCAGTCTATATGCGGATACGTGGCGGAAACCGGTGAAACATTAAATATTCCCGACGCGTATAAAATGGACAAGAATTTACCCTTTCAATTCGATTCTTATTTCGACCATATTTCGAACTACAAATCGGTCTCGATGATGACTGTGCCCCTCCAGGCAACCGGTAATGAAATAATAGGCGTTCTTCAGATAATTAACAAACAGGACCCTGAAGGAAAGGTTGTCGCCTTTGATCCTGAAGATGAAGAATTATGCAGACATTTTGCCAGCACCGCAAGTATGGCGCTGCAGCGGGCGCAATTGACAAGGGCCCTGATATTAAGATTGATCGCCATGGCGGAGCTGAGAGACCCGAAAGAGACGGGGCCTCATGTAAACAGGGTCGCCTCTTATGCGACAGAAATATACGAGCGTCTTGCCCGGAATAAAGAGATACCTGAGGAAGAAATAAATAGCGCCCGGGATGTTTTAAGAATGGCGGCAATGGTCCACGATGTGGGAAAAGTCGCCATTCCGGACCGGATCCTAAAAAAACCGGGTAAGCTCACCGACGAGGAGCGGCTTGTGATGATGGGCCATACCTATCTGGGCGCCAGGCTCTTTCTCGACAAACACTCCGCGTTCGATGATGTTGC
>DRHN01000432.1 GCA_011049595.1 Spirochaetota bacterium
AAGGGCAGAGACGGTATGTCGAGACATTCTCGGCATACACGAGACAGTTTCTGGATCGCATGGACAGACCGAAGGTAGACCGTATTGATGGGATCTCCCCCGCTCAGGGTCCGTGACTGACGGTCAAGGGCGAGGTAGCCCAGGCCTACTTCAACCAGGTATTTGAGTCGCGAGCGGACCTCTCGCAGGAGAAGCCCGACGGCCTCATCGAGGGAACCGGGCAGCTTTAACTTATCGAAGAATTCATAACAGCGGTTTATCGGCATCAGCATAACATCATGGACCGTAAACCCCGGGCCGTCCCCGATCCTCCAGAGCAGAGCTTCAGGCTTTAGCCTAGCCCCTTTACAGTCCGGGCACTGTCGATACATCCGGTATTTCGAAAGCAGCACCCTTATGTGCATCCTGTAGCTTTTAGTCTCAAGCCAGTCAAAAAAGCGCTTCGCCCCGTACCACTTGCCGTCCTCCCACTCACCTTCACCTTCAAGCACCCACCTCTTATGCTCTTCACTTAGCTTTTTCCACGGCACCTCAACCGGTATGCCCCGCTTTACCGCAAACCTCATCATATCACGGTGACACTCATTATAACTTTTTGTCTGCCAGGGTTTTACCGCTCCCTGGGCCAGTGTTTTCGTTTCATCGGGCACAACAAGATCATAATCTATTCCAATTGTCCGGCCAAAACCGCGGCAGGTCGGACACGCCCCGATCGGGGAGTTGAAAGAGAACAGGTTTCCGACCGGGTCAGAGTAGTGAATATCGCAGTCGGGGCAGTGAAGGTCCGACGAAAAACTAACCGCCTCAGGCTCCTGAGATCCATCCCCGGTGAAGTACACATCGGCGCGACCTCTCCCGTACTTGAAGGCAGCCTCGAGGTCCTCCACGGCCCGGACCCTATTATTCTCCGAAAGCTTCAAACGGTCCTGGATCACCGTCAGTACATTGCCCTCTTTTTTATATATCCTGCGATAACCCTGCAGCCCAAGCAGCTCGATCACCTTCTCCTCCGAAAAACCGCGCACAACGGCGACGGGGAAAGTTATTATCACCCCGGGCCCTGATCTATTTTGTCTTGATCTATTTTGCCCCGGCACGTTTTTATCCAGCCCGGCAATGAGTCTGTCCCAGATGCTGTCCGGAGTGTCCCGCCGCACGAGTTTCCCGCAGCTCCCGCAGTGCAGCCGCGCGGCGCGCGCGAAAAGCAGCTTGATGTGGTCGTTCAGCTCTGTCATTGTGCCTACGGTTGAGCGGGATGTCCTCACAGGGTTTGTCTGATTTATGGCAATCGCGGGGGGGATCCCATCAATACGGTCTACCTTCGGTCTGTCCATGCGATCCAGAAACTGTCTCGTGTATGCCGAGAATGTCTCGACATACCGTCTCTGCCCTTCCGAGTAGATAGTATCGAAAGCAAGAGATGATTTTCCCGAGCCGCTGACGCCTGTGACGACGATCAGCTTGTAAAGCGGGAGACGCAGGTTTACGCTCTTAAGATTGTTCTGCCTGGCGCCCTCGATAGTGATATACTGGTCCTCTATTTTTTTATCTTCCATACTATTCATTTGAACAAAACCGTCACCCGGTGTATTTTATACATGCAATCATTAAAATGCGAACTTTTCATAAGATAATGTTATGATAACTCACAGTTTCACACCTGAAAAGTACTTTAACGTTTTCGGGACCATAAAACCTGCCTTGAGAATATCCCCGGGCGACAGGGTAATAACAACCACTCTGGACGCTCACGGTTACGACCAGGACATGAAAAAACCCGGGGCTTCAGGCAACCCTCTCACCGGACCTTTTTTTGTCGAGGGCTCAGGGCCGGGTGATACACTGATTGTACATATTGAAACCGCTTCTCCAAACCGTGACACGGGATGGACGTCCTCGGTTATAGCCGATCATCTTGTGGATCACTCCTTCGTCAGAGAATTACCGCAAAAAGATTACCTTGACTGGAAGATCGACCGAAAAAAGAGCCAAGCTTCTTATGTTGACCCCGAAACCGGTAAAACTGTCATAACCTTGCCACTCTCACCGATGCTCGGCTGTATAGGGGTCGCGCCTTCGGAGGGGCAGATGATCTCTTCAAGGTATTCCGGAGAACATGGCGGCAACATGGACTACCGGGGTTTCAGAGAGGGGACAACCGCGTTTTTCCCGGTATTCCAGGAGGGTGCTCTCCTCTATGTAGGGGACGGCCACGCCGCGCAGGGAGACGGAGAGCCTGTGGGTACAGGTATCGAGACATCCTTTGACGTGCAATTTTCCGTGGACCTTGTGAAAGGTAAAAGAATACAGTGGCCCCGGGGTGAAGACAGCGAGCACATATTTACGGCAGGGAACGCGGCCCCTCTCGAGCAGGCCGCCCGGTTTGCGCTGACCGAAATGATCCGCTGGCTCGGGACGGACTATAACATGACCATCGAACTCGCGAGCATAATCCTGGGCCAGGCGACCGAGTTTGATCTCGCCAACCTTTTCAACCCCCTGTTTACCGCTGTCTGCAGGTTGAAAAAAAGCGTGATCACAAACAGGGGTAACCCACGGGAATAACCTTGGTGCTGAAAATGTCGAGAAAAAAAAAAGATCTACCTACCTATTGTAAAGACATTACGGGAAATATTAAACAGTGGGATGAACGCGATATCATTTTTGCCCGTACAGATCTTTCAAGGTACTTCGGCACCGAAAGCCGGGAATATAAAACCTACTACAAAGCCCACGCCGATATTATGGGATACGATACCCGAGTAAACAACATCCCCGGATTGGGAAAAACAGGCGGTGTTGACACACCGATGTTCGAAGCGCAGTTCGAAACTGTTTCAAAGATCGCCCCGGAGTCCTTTGTAGACGGTGAACCCTTCCGGGATAAAGCCATGATACCGCCGGAGAGCGCTTCAAAAAAGATCAAAGCCATGGCCCGCCTTCTCGGCGCTGATCTTGCCGGTATAGGGCCCCTTCGTCAGGAGTGGGTTTACAGCCATGTGGGACGCTCTTTCGGCAACCGTGACGGTTTTCAGAAAACGGGGTCTCCTGTCGACCTTACAGGCCACTTAAACGCGATCGCGCTCGGGTTCAGGATGAATTACGAGCTTATCCAGCACGCCCCTGATTTCCCGATTTTACTTGCAACAGCCAGGGGATACGCCTCGGGCGCCTGGGTCTCGATACAGCTCGCGCAATACATCCGCATGCTGGGCTATTCAGCACGCGCGCACCACCTTTACAACTACAGGGTGCTCGCAGTCCCTGTTGCCGCCGATTGCGGTCTGGGGGAGCTCTCCCGGGCGGGCTTCCTGCTGACAAAAGAGATGGGGCTCGGTTTGAGGCTTTCCGCTGTCACCACAGACATGCCCCTTGATTACGACAGTCCTGTTGACATCGGGGCGCAGTCATTCTGCGATTCCTGCGAGATCTGCGCGGACTTCTGTCCGTCCGGCGCTATCCCGAGGGGGAGGAAGACCGAGTACAATGGTGTAAAAAAGTGGAAACTCGATGAAAAAAAATGTTATATGTACTGGCGCACTGCAGGTACAGACTGCGGGCTCTGCATGGCTGCATGTCCCTGGACAAAACCCTCGAACCTGTTTCACCGATTTATGGCTTCCCTTGCCGCCATAAAAGGCCCGCACCAGTTGCTGATGGTTAAAGCCGACATGCTGTTTTACGGTAAATCCCGGAGCAGGCGGGTCCCAGCCGGCGCGCGAGTCGCAGAAGGCTCAAAACATAAAACGCAACGCAAAATCCGGTTGTCACGCCCCGATTTCCTGGACCCGTGGTAAAAATAACACCTGGCAATCGATATTGACAATTAAAATCGACAAATAATATTGACAAAAATCGATCGATTGCTTAATATACGGATCAGTAATATTAAAAGGAGTTAATCATGAAGAAAATATTTCTACTTATATTAGTAATTGTTTTAATTGTACCCGCTGCTTGCCCGGGTCGTAGCCTGCATCGGTTTCGGCGACTATTTCCAAGCCGAAGTACTCGCACGCGTCGATTATTCCCTTCCTCCAGGCGGCTATATAGTCGCCAGCAAGGG
>DRHN01000433.1 GCA_011049595.1 Spirochaetota bacterium
ACTCGACAAGGTAGAAAAATTCATTTTAGAAGAAGACCGCGGTCTTCATACTCATCCACGCTGCCAGTGCTTTCACTTCATCGAGGTCAACATTCGGGTGAAAACGGATGCCTCCCTTCGTAGGCCCCCTGATGTCACTGTGCTGAACTCTGTACCCTTTAAAGATCTTTATTTCCCCGCTGTCCATCTCAAGCGGGAGGCTGATTTCCAGAATACGCTGAGGGTATTTCAGGATCTCTATGAATTTGCGGTCTTCTTCTAAAATGAATTTTTCTACCTTGTCGAGCTGTTTACAAAAATTTTCAAATGGATTGGTTTCAGCCATTGCTTATGTTCTCCCGGTGTATGCAATTTTTCAAGAATTAATGATAAAAAATTAACAATATTATTATGCAAAACTATAATAATAAATACACTGCTTTGTAGATAAAAAAAACACAATAGACAACCAGAAGTTTTATTGCGAGGAGTTAAAAACAAATGGCAGTTCTGCGGATGACTCTGCCTTATCAGCTATCCCGGGAAATTCAATGCAGGACTACGCTGAATACTGGTATATGTCGCCGATTAACGACGTCTATTTAAGACATTTCTTAAAAGCCGTAAAACCCCCTATTTAATTTTCCTGCCGTAAATTATTTTCAGTGTGGATTCGTCGCCATAATCTCCCCAGGTTTCAATGACCTCTTTCATACCGGCGCTGGCAACAACTTTCTGCCATGCCTCCCAGCTTTCAACATCGATATCCTCTACTATCTGGTATGGAGACTCCCCCTGTTCTGCGCCTTCGATTTCATAAACCTCAAAACGATGGCACCCGGGTTGAAAGGGTGTAACTTTCTGGTCAAGGCTGACCGACCATTTCCTGTACTCCTCGATCGACACTCCAGGTTTCAGATTGTACATAACAAACACCTTTTGCATATTCTCCCCCTTAAACTAAAGTTTTTTACACGCTGAACACAACTCAAATATTATTTTGATATTTTGAACCCGATATTGACATGCAGTCCCTTTTTTTGTACCCTTTACTACAGCAAATAAACAGAGTTTGAAAAGCAGAGACATTATATCATGAATCAGGAACAAGTAAAAGAAAAACTACTACAACTAAACAGAAACGTCGAGGATTTTTCACTGCTGTTTTCCGGAAAAAAAAGCAGGAAGGTAAACGGGCTTTACAAACCGGATAGCAGGGAGATAATTATCCACAACAGAAATTTTAATGACGATAACCCCCTGATCTATACAGCTATTCACGAATTCGCGCACCATATTCACTTCACGGGATCTCCTTTGCCAATCTCATCCAGGGCGCACACAAAAGAGTTCTGGGGGATTTTCCACTCCCTCCTTTTTAATGCTGAGGAAAAAGGTGTCTATGTCAATATATTTGAAACAAATAAAGAATTTATCGAACTCACCGGGGAAATAAAAAACAACTACCTCTCAAAGAACGGAGAACTGCTGAAAGACCTGGGAAGGCTCCTTATCAAAGCAATCAAGCTCTGTGAGGAACACAGCATAATATTCAATGACTACATCGACCGGGGGCTCAAGCTCAGCAAGGCAACGGCAAACACGCTTATAAAGATCCACACAATGGATATTACCCCTGAAGTAGGATTTGACAATATGAAACTCCTGTCCAGGATAAAGGTCCGCAATGAGCGCGAAGAGATCGAGAAAGCGTTCATAGACGGAGACACAGCCGATATGATCGAAGCAAGGCTTTCAAAAAGATCAAGACCCAAAAACAGCATAGAGCTGCTTAAAAATGAAAAACACCGCATCCTTCGAACCATAGAAAACCTTAATAAAAAGCTCAAAATTATTAATGAGAAGATCAATTATTTAAAAACCTGATATTTGTAAATCATTGACAAAAAGAAAATTTCGAGGTAGAACTATGACCGGACGATCTCCCTGAGAGCGGAGGTAGGAGCATGCGCTGTTCCCTGCCGTGCTGTCGCAATAGAGAATTGATCATGATGCATCTGTATTGGTGTCAAAAGTCTTCAAATAAATGCAAGGGGAAAGAAATGCCTGTGGTTACAGTTCCCGGGGACGTAGAGCCGGAATCGCTGGGAATAATTGTTCCTCACGAGCATATTTTACTTGATGCGTGAAGCAGTATTGTCGAAAAAAGAAATCTTTCTGAAAAAAGGGAGATATCAAATAAAAATCTTTATTACCAGAAAGTGACAATGTCAAATCTGGGCGCATTGTAGCTGGACGTGACCGCGGTGAGGGATAACCTCATGCTGCTGGATGCGGATGTTGCTGTCGAAGAGCTCATGGAGTTCAAAAAATACGGCGGGCCCGAGTACGCTCACATTTTGAGGACCATCGTTCCATACATGAGAATGCTGGGCTTTTCCGAGGAGCAAATAAACACCCTGATCTTAAAAAACCCTCGGAAACTGCTATCCCTGCCTAATTAGTTCCTGGTGACAAACTCCAGGTTTTTACCTGGCTAAGGGGTAGAACATACCGCCAACGAAGGCTGCCTGAGGGAAATGTCTGGTATTCGGACGTTTCGAAACGGGGGGTCAACTTCAATGGATATAAGGAGATTGTGTTCATGAATTCCAGAGACTTGATATTCTCGGCTTTAAAACAAAGAAAATTTACAGGCAGGGTGCCCTGGTCCTTTAATTTCGGGGCCAGCCAGGGTTTTAACCCGACGCTTTTAAAAAACTTCAAGGAATACGAGAATATTTCCGGACCGGTTTGCGAGTATTTCGGCTATGATGTATTTCCCGTTCTTGACCCCGATGGAGACTTTTCGAAGGTCGGCCTCGGGGCCCTCGCTTCAGGTATTAACTATTTGGACAATGGTATAAAGATAGAGGATTATTACGACACCGCGGAGCTTCCGGAGAACGGTTACCTGGATTCCTGGGGCATTTATCACTACCCCTGGAAACTGGACCCGACTTTTGAAGTGTACATTTCTCCCCTGAAGAACGTGACCGACATCGATGTCATAAAAAATTTCCCCAAACCGAAGGTAGACTTGACCTCCCTTGAAGAAGCCCGGCAGGATATTGAGAGAATAAAAAAGGAAAAACAAAAGATGACAGTTACCTACGCGGGATCTTTGTACGAATGGGTAAAGAACATCAGGGGCGAAGAAGTTTTTTTTATGGACCTGCACGATAATCCCGAAGCTATCCGCGTATTGATCGATAAAGTTTCGGATTTTACGCTTTCTCTGGCCTCCAGTCTCCAGGAAGCAGGGCTTGATATTCTTTCATTTTATGATGATTTCGGTGCGCAGGACAGGTTGCAGATCGATCCTGCGCATTGGAGAAAGTTCGTAAAACCGGGCTGGGCAAAGATCTGGAAAAAGGTCAGGGAAAACGACCCTGACACCATCATTTTTTTACACTCCTGCGGCTGTATCGAGGAAGTAGTTCCCGACCTGATCGAGATCGGTCTCGATGTGCTTCATCCTATCCAGCCCGAGACGATGGATGTGTACAAAATAGCCGGGAACTATCAAAAAGACCTTGCGATCTGGGGGACGATAAGCTGCCAGAAAACCATCCCTTTCGGGACACCCGGTGATGTAGAATCAGAAATTAAAGACCGGGTCGAAAAAATAGGTAAAAAAGGAGGTTTGCTAATATCCCCGGCCAATATCATGGGGCCTGAGGTGCCAATGGAAAACATCAGGGCCTATCACGAAGCCTGCGAAAAATACTGTAATATGTAAAAGTACAGACTGAACCTTTATTGGATCTCAGATAGCAAATTACCACATTAAAATTTAATTGTTGATATTTCTTTATCCGTCTGTGGGTATTATTTTAATTACAGAGATGAAAAAAGACGTGAGCGCCGGCACAGTATTTGATATAAAAGAGTTTGCCATTCATGACGGACCCGGAATTCGCGTGACCGTTTTCATGAAAGGCTGTCCGCTCAGTTGTTCATGGTGCCACAACCCTGAAGGCATTTCACCGGAGCCTCAGGTGGTCCGGCATGGGGACGGTGAAAGGCTGGTCGGCAAAAGCTATTCACCGGAAGAGTTAGCTCATTTAATAAACACAAAAAAAGAAATTCTAAGGGCCAATGATGGCGGTGTAACATTTTCCGGCGGTGAACCGCTGTCGCAGGCGGGATTCATCTCGGAGGTCATAGAACGGCTCGACGGGGTCCATGTGCTGCTTGACACATCGGGGTACGGCAGTAAAGAGGATTTCACATCCCTTGCGGGGTGCTGTGACCTTGTATATTTTGATCTTAAGATAATTGATAATCAAAAGCACAGAGAATACACCGGAAATGACAATAAGAAAATCCTGCAAAACCTGAATGTTTTGAGCAGGCTCGGTGTCCCGTATGTTATACGTGTCCCCTTAATTCCCGGTGTCACGGATACTGATAAAAATCTTTCTGACATAGCCGAAACCGTTTATGGACTTCCAGGACCGGACAGGTCACGCCCAGGCCAGCACTGCACCGGTTCTGCAGGCGCCGGCCTCCGGAGCACAGGCTTTCGGGGCAAGAACATGCCTGGGGTCGAATTATTGCCCTACAACAGGGTAGCGGGTGGTAAATACGGCTCAGCCGGCATGGAATTCAGGCCCGGTTTTGATGAGTCGGTGGTTGTGAACCTGAACACGGATATTTTTAAAAATAACGGATTAGAGGTGAAAACGGTATGAATGAGCGGCTTGCAAATCTTAAAGACCGCACGCGCGACAGGGCGTACAAGAAATATCGTTCCGGGAAGACGCCGGATTTTATCACCGAGTTTGATAACGGGAACCTTACCTGGGTACAACGCGTGTCCAGGCTTACCCTCCGGATGTGTGAAGCCCAGGAGGCCGTAATTGAACCAGGGGAACGGATCGTTTTTACCCAGACAACCGCTCCTGTGTCTGATGTTTATTCTGTGGAAGAGTGGGCTAAAATATCCAAAGGAAGGACCCTGCATGAGGGGCAAGCTGTAGTTAGCAATATATGCCCCGATTGGGGCATGATCCTCTCGCAGGGAATGCTCGGCAGGAAAGAAACCGCCTTAGTATCAAGGCAAAAACACAGGGATGATCCGGAAGCGGCCATGTTTCTCGATTGTGTCGTCGAGACGATCGACGCGCTCCTCGAGTTAACCTCTCGCTATGCCGACAAGGCAGACCAGCTCGGGTATCATCAAATTGCCCATGCTCTTGAGCATGTGCCCGCCAATCCTCCGCGGTCTTTTCACGAGGCGCTGCAGTTTCTGCGTTTCGCGTACGCAGTCCCCTGGTTTATAGGCCACTACCAGCTGGGGTTCGGCCGCTTTGACCAGTACATGTGGCCTTATCTCGAGAAAGACCTTGGATCAGGCAAGCTGGGTATAGAAGCTGCCGAAGAACTTCTTGCTGAATTCTTTATTTCCTTGAACAGGGATACCGACCTGTTTCCCGGTATCCAGCCGGGTGACAACGGTCAGACCCTGGTTATCGGCGGTGTAAAAAGGGACGGGAGCGATGCAGTAAACGAGCTCACGAAGATGGTCCTCCGGGTCACCGAGCAGGTGGCCATGATAGATCCGAAGATAAACCTCAGGGTAACATCAAAAACGGACCTGGAGTTGCTGCAGCTGGCAGCAAAGCTCACCGCAAAGGGGCTCGGGTTCCCGCAGTATGTAAATGACGATCTGGTCATACCGGCATTCGTCTCCCACGGTTATGAGCTCGAAGACGCCCGCGAATACGCTGTTGCGGGATGCTGGGAGCCGATAATCCCCGGGAAGGGTATGGAGTTTGTCAATATAGGGGCAGTGTCATTCCCGGCAGCAGCTGATAGAGGTATAAAGGAAGGGTTTGCCGAAGGAGGCAGTTTTGAGGATATACTCAATAGAACAGCCCGGGATATTGAGGAACAGGTCTTCAGGACCGCCGATAATTACAAAAGACTGCTCGTCGGGCCGAGCCCCTACGTTTCTCTGCTGATGAACGGCTGTATTGAGACGGGACGGGACCTCTCACAGGGGTTAAAATACAACAATTTCGGTATTTTCGGGGCCTGCGGGGCAAACGCTGCTGATGCGCTTGGCGCTGTAAAGAAATTTGTCTTTGATGAGCGGAGCATCGATGCCGGAGAGCTGCTCGCAGCCCTCGATGCCGACTTTGATGGTTATGAGAGCGTGTACGAAAAATTGTCAAAACAGGGCCCGAAAGTGGGCAACAACGACGATTATGTCGATTCGATCATCACATATCTTTTCGAGCGGTTTGCAGATGCCTGTGAAAAATACGGTAACAACAACAGGGGGGGGATCATAAGACCAGGGGTCTCCACGGCGATGTACTACATCTGGCTCGCAAAGGGCATTGAGGGGATGAAAGAACCGGTAGTGGGCGCGACAGCGGACGGCCGTAAAAAAGGCGTTCCATTCAGCGCAAACCTCGCACCTTCGCCGGGGGCGCAGGTTACGGGCCCGTTGAGTGTTTTACAATCTTTCAGTAAAATAGACTTTCGTCGTGTATTTAACGGGGGGCCTGTTACCATGGAGTTTTCCGATTCTATATTCCGCAACGATGAATCGCTTAAAAAGGTAGCCATGCTTGTGAGGACTTCCGCTCAACTGGGATGCCAGGAACTTCAGATCAACACCCTTAACAGGGAAAAGCTGATCGAGGCTAAAAAACACCCCCAAAAGTATAAAAACCTCATAGTACGTGTCTGGGGGTGGAGCGGTTATTTCTGTGAGCTGGATCCTGAATATCAGGACCACATAATCGCCCGTAACATGTACACGGTGTAACCGCCCGGCCGCAGCCGCCGGTCCGGGCGATAAATCCGGAGCCGGGTTCTCTTTATGAATCCGGCCCCCCAACCAAATGTTTAGCAGCTTATTGCGGGGCGATCTTTTCCAAGGATCTTTTTATGAGGGACTCCCACCCTTCCAATTAGTTCTTGACAAAAAAAGATTTCCGGGATAGAATGCGGCTGTATAGCGAAATATTATTCGCGATAAAACAGTTCCATTATACTGGTTTTACTAAAACTTGCCGGTAAAAAAACAATAAAGACACAGGAGGGATACATTGAAGACAAAGATTGTTATTATAGGCTCGGGAAGCCAGTTTACCGAGTTCTTCCTGCAGGAGCTTTTCAAGTTCGAGGAGTTCAAGGGAATTACTCTCGACATGGTAGACCGCAAGCCGAAACGGCTCGAACAGGAGCTCAAGCTTGCAAAAGCCCTAAACAGCGCTGTTGATTGGGGCGTCGAGATCCTGGGCCATACTGAAAGGAAAGAGGCCCTCGAAGGGGCGGCTTTTGTGTACTGCTTTATCGCTGTCAACCAGAACGAGACGTGGGCGAAGGAGTTCGAGCTTGCCAACAAGCACGGCGTTTACCCGCTCGAAGCATATACAGCCGGCGCTCCCGGGCTGGGTATGGCGATACGCCATGTGCCCGTGATGCTCGATATCTGCGCCGACATCGAAAAGATATGCCCCGACGCGTGGCTCATCCTCGACAACAACCCTCTCGCCAAGCTGCTGGCCGCGGCATTCAGGCACACGAAGACAAAATGCATCGGGTACTGCAACGGGCACGAGCTCATGGAGATGGCGCTCGAACAGCTGCTCGAGAAAGATGAGCGCGATACCTCCGATCGTGCTGCCGATCCGGTTGAGCGCGAGTTCATGGTTCCTGCAGGCAACATCGACATAACGCTGTCCGGTATAAACCATCTGCAGTGGCTTATGGATATCCGCGACACAAAAACCGGAGAGGACCTCTACCCGGAAATTCGTAAACGTATTCAGTACCCTGATAAAATACCCGAGGGGTACAAGTTTTCCGCTGAAGTTTGCAGGCTGTTCGGCTTCTTCCCGTCTCCGGCAGACAATCACGTTGCCGACTACATCTGGTGCGTGGAAAAGGAAATCTTCAACGATTTTTCCCTGGCACCCTATCCGGTGGAACAGTGGTTCGGCGGGCGCGGCGTGGATGAATGGGAAAAAATTGCAGTCGGTATTACCGATGCCGAAGCGGCGAAAAACTACATCAAACAACGCAGGGTCGGGTGGAAAAACCTGCAGATTGCCCGGCTCATGATGAGCGGCACCCAGAAATACTTCCCCGCCCTCAACATGCTCAACAACGGGGCGATACCGAACCTGGATGACGATATAGTGGTGGAAGTGCCTGCTATAATAGGCCCGGACGGTTTTAAAGCTTCGTCGGTTGGACCGCTCCCTGAAGCGATAGCGCCCTTCTGCGCGCTGCACGGGAAGATCAACAATATCGCGGCCGAAGCTGCAGCCACCGGCTCGAAAGAGCTTGCTCTCGAAGCGCTGCTCCTCGACCCGTTCATTCACAACCTGAAGCGGGCCAAGGCGCTGCTGGATGATATACTCGCTTACAGCAAAAAGTACGACACAAGGTTCTGAAATCTCCCGGGCGGTCTAAAATAGAAAAGGTCCGGACGCCGGAGTAACGGCAGCGGACCTTTTTTTGTTCTGGGGACCGGGCCTTCCAAAAAGGATCCCGATTAAAAGGATTCCGATTAGAAAAAAATTAAAAAATTCCACGCGGATTATTTCTTCCTCATTGTGTCAATACCCACTGCGAGCAGCAGCACCACCCCTTTGATAACCAGCTGATAAAAATGCTGAATGTTAAGCAGGATCATGCCGTTCGCGAGGATACCGATGATCAACACACCTACGAAAACGCTTTCAAGCCTGCCTTTACCACCCGATATACTGACACCGCCTAAAACAACGGCAGTCAAAACATCCAGTTCAAGCCCCTGGGCTGTCGCTGCCTGCCCGCTGTCAAGCCTCGAAGAAAGTATAGCGCCGCCTATGCCTGCCATCAGCCCGCAGAGTAAAAAAACCACAGTTTTTATTTTATTTACATTGATCCCTGAAATAACAGCCGCTTCCTCATTGCTGCCGATAGCATAAACATATCGCCCGAAACTCAAATTATTTAATATGATAAAAAAGATAGCAAAAATTGCTACCATGATAAAAACAGGGATCGGAATAAAACCGATATAACTTCTTCCAAGGACCCGGTAGTTGACAGGCATACCGAAGACAGTGTGCCCTCCGACTATGATGAACGCAATGCCTCTTATTATTGTAAGGGTTCCGAGCGTAACTATAATCGGCGGAATTTTCACCCTTGTCGCTAAAGTACCATTCAGAAGCCCGCACACACACCCTGCGGCGATCCCGGCTAAAAAGGAGAAAGGGACAGGCACGTTCAAAAATTTGGCAAACGACGCCGAAATCACCCCTGACAGCGCCACGATTGAGCCTACGGAGAGGTCTATACCGCCGGCTATAACAACAAAGGTCTCGCCAAACGCACTTATACCTATTATGGAAACCTGTCTCAGTATCACAATGAAGTTATCAAATGTTAGAAAGGCCCGGGTCATCAAAGAGAAGAAACTGATAAGAGCAACCAGAAAAACATATATTCCGATACTTTCGATCGAAAAAACCCACTTGACTCCTCCTTTAATGCTAAATCTGTCCTTCCGGTTTGAAGTTATTTGATTATCACTCACCTTTTTTCCTTTGATATTTATCGTACGCGATGTTTATTAACCTGTAATCAGGTTTCAAATCCAAGATCTGCTCTACAGATCCTAATTGATCAGGATATCGTGAAGTACTTTTTCTTTGTCGAAATCTTTTCTTTCGAAAATTTCTATAATTCTTCCGTTCCTCATGGCCGCAGCTCTGTCGGAAATGCTCAATACTTCTGAAACATCGGACGAGCTGAATATTATAGATATGCCTTCACCTGACAGCTTGTTCATCAGCTTGTATATTTCGGTCTTTGCCATGACATCGATACCCCTGGTCGGTTCGTCCATTAGCAGAACTGTTTTTTTTGAGCTCAGCCACCTTGACAGGATCACCTTCTGCTGATTTCCACCGCTCAAAAATTGGACCTGCTGGCTGATACTGCTCGTTTTTATGTCGAGTTCTTTTATATTTTTGTTAATTAATCTGATCTCTTTCTTTTTATTTATGTATAAGAACCTGGTCAAATATTTCAGGCTCGAGACCGAAATATTGTATATTATATTTAAATTAAGGAACAGGCCCTCCCTTTTCCTATCCTCCGGTACAAAGCCGAACCCGGTAAAACGGGATGCGTCCTTTTTTCTATTATTCCTGCCTCTTTCAATTTTTTTGGTTTTTAGAACGACCTCTCCTTCATCGATATCATAAAGCCCGTAAATACATTTTAATAGTTCGGTTTTTCCCGCACCTACAATACCGGTTAATCCGAAGATCTCACCTTCTCTGAGTGAAAAATTTATGTTTTTCAATAAATTCCGGCAACAGAGGTTTTTTACCTCCAGCACGATTTCATACCGGATACGCCTGTCCGGGTCGTACACCAGTGAGGCGTCGTGAATATTCTTCCCGCTCATCATGGTTATGAGCTCGCTCTTTGTGATATCGGACACCTGTTTTGTGCCCATATAGTTCCCGTCTTTCAAGACCGTCACTCTGTCCGCAATACGGAATATTTCGTCCATCCTGTGAGAGATGTAGAGTACACTTATGTCCCTTTTTTTGATTTTTGTAATAAAATCAAAAAGCCTCTCAACCTCATGCTCGCCCAACGTTGCTGTAGGTTCATCCATGATGAAAACTTTTGCTTCTTTCATCATGGATTTTATAATCGCGGTGATCTGCTGCATGCTTACACTGAGTTTTTCCACGATAGTTTTCGGGTTTATTTCTATTTCAAACTCTTTAAAAGACTTTATTGCTATCCGGTTTTGCTGCGATCTTGAAAGGAAGCCGAACTTTTTCATCTCCCGGCCTAAAAAAATATTGTCCGCAATGCTCAAAGAAGGGGCCAGTGGTAGTTCCTGATAAATACTTGTTATGCCGATATTGAACGCGTCTTTCGGGTTTTTTATATTTGTCTCCCGGTCATTAACAAATATCCGCCCTTCATCTTTTTGCTCTGCCCCCGACAATATCTTTATAAGAGTGGATTTACCCGCGCCGTTCTCTCCCACCAGCGCGTGCACTTCACCCTTTTTGATCTCAAAGCTGACATCTTCGAGCGCAACAACGCCCGGGAACGTTTTTGATATGTTCTTGAATTCAATAAGATTTTCCTCACTCATCTGTTCTTATTTTTCATCTGTGAAAGATTTTATATAAAAGAAAGGCTGCAGATTTGCGCGAAATTTCGAACTCTGCAGCCCTTCTTTTTAATATCACCAAAAATCCTGTTTTTTCCGTCGGACCGTTAACGCACATTATCGGCCTGATTATTCACCTTTGTACCACTGGCCGAGGTTATCCGGTGTCACTTTTATCATATCAATATACATCATACCGGGAACCTCATCACCATTGACAAGCTTTACAACCGCGTTTAACGCGACTTCAGCTGTTCCCCTGTGGTTAAGGTCCACGCTGCCGAGGACTTCTCCCCTGGAGATATAGGGCCATGTGCCTTTATTATTTCCGGCGCCCGCTATGCATGCTTCCTCCAATATATCAATACCCTGCTGCTGCATGGCTCCGACCGCTCCTATGGCCGCATCGTCATTTATACCCACCACAACTCTTAGGTCGGGGTGCTGCTGCAGCGCGCTCTCGATGACATTTGTGGATGTCTCGATCGTCGAGCCCAAAACATAATCAATGACAACTTCCACATCGACACCTGGCAGGTTTTTCATAAAAGCTTCTTTAGCCCCGCCCATTCTCACGTCCGATGAAGCCCACCCGGGGTCCCCGAGAACGGCTAATTTGATAGACTTTATACCCGGATATTTCTCTTTCACACCGGCTGCAGCGATCTCGCCGGTCAGGGTCCCCATCTGTTTTTCATTATATCCAAAATTTGCCGTTGACCAGGGCACTGTTTCCCTTTCCTGCCCCTGAATCAACACAAATATTCCTTTGGCCATGGCTTCTTCAACAGCAGCTCTTATCACCTGGGGGTCCACCGGAGAAATCAGGATCGCATCAACGCCCCTCTGCGTCATCTGTTCGATCATGTCCACCTGTGTTTGTGGTTTTGCGTTCGGGTCCAGCTGGATCAGTTCCATTCCCAGCTCATCGGCCACATCTTTGTAATTCTGCTCAAGGATATGGAACCATTCTATTTCGGTTGTATAGGTGATAGTGGCAACCAAAATTTTTGCGTCTTCACCCTTCGGTGCCGCGTCATCGTCCTTTGTTCCTGTTGCAAATACCGAAACACTCGCCATGACAAGAACAAAAACTGCCAGAAAAACTTTAAACTTTTTCATCTAATCTCTCCTTATATGTTTTTTATACTTATCCCGTGTTCAATTCTTTAAAATATTTTAATCCATTAATTGGTGTTACAAAATTAAGATAAATAAATAAGAAATTAATTTGATGTCAAGGGAATTAGAAATCGATAATTTTCGCTGATCGCAATAGATGTATACTCACCCACAGAACCGGTACCGGGTATTCCGCTGCCGCTTCATTCTACGCCATTTTCTCGAAGCGCATCATGGAGCATGTTGTTCCCGTCGCAGCGGTAGCAATGGTTAACGGTCCCCGACGGAACACCGCTTTCTGTCACGATGGCAGCAGCTTCTCGAATTACCTCCGCAAACCAATTTCCCGACGGCGCACGGTGACCCGCAAGCCGCGAACCCGGATTCGGGGACCAGATGAAAGGCACTATATTTGCTCCTATGCCTGCAATGGTCCTCACGCCTTCCAAAAAAGAGTCTTTTGGTTCAAGCCCCATCACAAAGACACCATAGACATTGCCTTCGCCGAAGAGACGGACCGCACTCTCGATCGACCCGAGAAATTCTCCATGCGAAATCCCTTCCGACTTTCCCGGACAGACCGCGCTGTATAGAGC
>DRHN01000434.1 GCA_011049595.1 Spirochaetota bacterium
ATATAGAGGTAGACAGTCTTGTCGACCTTTACAAGCGTAAATTCATTGCCATTTTCCTGGAAGACTATGAGAGAGCCGATGACCTCAACAAAAAAATAATCAAAATTGAAAGTGGCCTTCCCTAATGCGGACAAGCCGCATTTTTGATTTTAAATATGTTTCCTGCAAACTAAAGTTTGTGCCAAAAAAACAAGAAAATTTTTATTGAGGTTATAAAGCACAAAGGAGCAATCTCTTTAAAAAAGATCCCCCTCCCTGAAAATTACAGAAATCGGTAGAAGGGAATACGGTTACGTCTGGTGCGGCCCGGAACTACATCTCCGATTCGGTGAACTCGTTGTAAGCAGCGTGATCGAGCAGGTCTCCAAGTTCATCCGCGTTGCTGATACTTACTTTTATAATCCAGCCTTTTCCATAGGGGTCGCTGTTGATAGTCTCAGGAGTGTCCTCGAGTGTTTGATTGAAACCCACGACTTCGCCGTTTACAGGGGCGATAATATCAGAGACGGATTTTACTGACTCAACGGTCCCAAAAGATTCACCTTTGGTCACTTTACTTCCGGTTTCCGGCATTTCCACGAAAACAATATCACCTAATTCGTTCTGCGCGTAGTCGGAAAGGCCGATAACAGCCGTGTCACCTTCCGCCTTGACCCAGATATGGTCTTTTGTGTATTTCAGTTCTTCCGGTTTCATCATGCCTCCTCGACAAAAATATCTCTAAATCTACTATCCGCTGTCCTATTAGTCAATTATTCGTTGGAACTGTAATGTAAAATAGCGCTGTTTTCAATTGCATTCCCCCGGGCAAAACGGTTTTAGGACGGTGGTTGTGCTTGAATTCTGACGGAGTATATCTTATTGTAATGTAAAAGGGAAGCCGGGGGATTGTATGACAGAAGAGGTATTGAAAAAAGCCCAAAAATGGTCCGGGGTGCGTTTTGATGAAAAAACAAGGCGCGAGATCCGTGATCTTATCGATAAAAATGATGAAAAGGAACTCACAGACCGGTTTTACAAGGAGCTCGAGTTCGGCACCGGCGGGATGCGGGGGGTCATGGGCGCGGGCACGAACAGGATGAACACCTACACCGTTGGAAAAGCGACCCAGGGTCTGGCTGACTATCTAAACGGTAATTACACTGACGCGAAAGACCGGGGTGTTTCGATAGCCTGTGATTCCAGGAACAATTCCGGTTTTTTTTCCAGGGAGGCGGCCGGGGTGCTCGCGGGCAACGGGATAAAGGTGTTTATATATCCCGAGCTGCGTCCGACTCCTCTGCTCTCCTTCACTGTCAGACACCTCGGCAACAGTGCGGGCATTGTGATAACCGCAAGTCACAACCCGAAGGAGTACAACGGCTACAAGGTCTACGGCCCTGACGGCGCGCAGGTCACATCCCCCGAGGATTCAAAGATCGTCGAGTATGTGGAAAGGGTGGATATAATAGAGGGTGTGAAGAAGATAGATTATAAAGAAGGATTAAGGCAGGGGTTGATAAATGAGCTCGACGGCAGTGTCGAAAAGGCGTACCTGGCAAGGGTGGGCGAGTTTGCCGGGAATATCGGGGAGGGCATAGAGAGGGAGCTTTCAAACGTCGGGCGGGATATCAGGGTAGTCTACACCCCCCTTCATGGAGCCGGAATAACCCTTGTGCCCGAGGCGCTGAAAAAAATAAAAGGAGCCGTGATACTCTGCGAGAAGGAGCAGAGCGTGCCGGATGGAAATTTTCCGACAATACACTCACCCAACCCGGAGGAAACCGAAGCCCTGTCAATGGCCATCGATTTTGCGAAGCGTGAGAATGCCGACATGGTCATAGCCACCGACCCGGACTGCGATAGGATGGGGCTTGCGGTGCCGGATGAAAAGGGTGATTTTGTCCCTGTCAACGGCAACCAGATCGGCTGCATGCTGGCGGACCTTATCGCCAGGTCGTATAAAAATTCCGGAAGGATGCCTGAAAATCCGGTGCTTGTGAGCACTATAGTGTCTACCGAGCTCGTCAGCGAGATCGCTGGTACATACGGGGTTGATATCGTCAACGTGCTCACGGGGTTCAAATATATCGGGGAGATGATGGGTGAGCTTGAAAAGCAGCGGGAGAAAAAATTTATCTTCGGGTTCGAGGAAAGCTACGGGTATCTCGCGGACACTTTTGTCCGCGACAAGGATGGTGTCATCGCGTCGCTGCTTGCGCTCATACTTTTAAAATACGCTATAAGTGAGCACGGTGGTGTGCTTGAGTTCCTGTACTCTATCTTCCGGAAATACGGGATGTACTTTGAATATCAGAAATCTTTCGCGCTGAAGGGAGCAGCCGGCGCTGAAAAGATAAAGGCACTGATGGAGGACCTCCGGGCGGACCCTCCCCGCGAGATCTCAGGCAGTCAGGTTACCGTTATAAAAGATTATCTTGCCAGGAAGGTAATCAAACCCGCCTTCGGGGAACAGGAGGAGCTTTCAGGGCTTCCACAGTCAAACGTGCTGCAGTTTTACACAGCGGATGATGTCAAAGTGTCGGTGAGGCCGTCGGGCACGGAGCCGAAGATCAAATTTTACTTTGGTCTCAGGGTCCCGGTTTCAGGGAGTATAAGTGAAACAAGAGCGCTGCTGGATGAAAAAGCCGCGAAAGTATCAAATGATGTATTTAAGCGGTGCGGGCTGACCTGAGAAGGGCCCCCCTGATATTTTATTTCTGTAAAAGTCGTTAAATCTAAATTTCTGGAAGGGAGATCACTCATGAGCGCTAAAGCGGATAACCTTTCGCAAAAACCACGTATGTTTTTCGTAGATAATTTGAGAATACTGCTGACCATCCTGGTGATTTCACATCACATATCCATAACCTACGGCGCTCCGGGCTCCTATGACCGGAAAGGGGGCGGCAAATTTTTAAAAGACCGGTTGTTGCGTCTGGGTATCCCGCTGGTTTTTTACATGGTTGTTATAGATCCGCTGCTCCGTGCTTCCGGGTACAGTGGCCGGTACAGGAGCTTTTGTGCGCGCCGCCGGCGAGGGATGCAGGTTCAATTTCGATTCACCCCTGTTTGGAGCGCCCGGCCAGCCGCTCGTCGATAAGGTTTTTTGTGTGAAGGACAAGTTCGTCGACAACCCTTTCCTCGGGGAGGGATTTGAACGGCCTGCCGTTCTTGAAGATAACAGCGGATCCGTCTTTCCTGCCTGCTATACCCAGGTCGGCGTTGCGTGCCTCACCGGGCCCGTTGACGTTGCACCCCATGACCGCAACAGTTATACCGCCTGTGTCTTCGACCTTCATTCCTTCTCTGGTGTAAGCCTTCTCAAGCTCTTTTAAGGCGCTGTTTATCTCTCCGGCAATATCGATGAGGTCCATATTGCACCTGCCGCATGTCGGGCACGATATAACGGTGATCCCGGTTGGAAAGAACCCCAGTGGCCCGAGTGTTTTCCGTGTGATGTCAAGCTGCTCCCGCAGGTTCGCATAGGTTGCCGGGAGCCCGGGCGGGAGCATTAAAAGCACGGTATCGCCTATTTTTTCGTAGAAAAGGCTCCCGAGGCTGACGGACCGGGCAACGATTTCTTTTTCCCTTCCCTCCCCGCCGCAGGCGCTGACAGGCCCTGATAACCGGTTAACGGTTCTTGATAACCGGTTAACGGTTCTTGATGAGATTACGTGGCGGGCGCCCAGGCTTTTTTTGAGGAGCCTGTTAATGTTAAAGTGAACGACTGTATCTGAGTGGAAAGCATTTATGGATATATCACGGATACCGCCGCTGCTGAGCGCGAGGAACGAGGTTTTAATTTCCTCGAGCAGTGTAGAAAAACCGCCGGCGGAAATAAAGTCATTATCATCGACGCGCAGGTAGACGCAAATGCCCCCGCCCGAAAGCCTTCCTCCGTGCCGGAGTAATTCCCTGACGCCTGCGGGCTTTATGGCAATTCCTTTTGCCCCGCTGTCAAGAATCCCTGGTATCAGAGCCGGGTCATTTATTACAGGAACGACTGCGGCACCGGTCGATCCGGCAAGCTTTCCGGCCTGGCCCGCGCCATATCTGTCTTCAGTCTCGAGCCAGAGCCCGCCGATACCTTCCTCGCAAATTTTTTTGACGTCGGGTAGGTGTTTACCCTTTTCAAGGCTGTTTTTCGGAATGTAAAAATGCACAGGTAACGCGCTTTTCATGTTCTGTATTTTTCCCCTCACATTCCAAAATAGTAATAATATGGATCCCCATCAATAGAAAATATGGGAAATTAGAGACCGGGCATATCATTTTTCTTTGAAATTTTTGAATCCTTCGGTTCTTTGAATTATAATTAGTTTATATACTGTCAAAGTTTGCACGGTTTTAGCCCAAACAAAGTTTGGGAGGCAGCGCCGGGAACTTGTTAAAATATCATATCCTCCATGAAAAAGCAGTCTACATTGAGGGTTAAAAGTGAACATGAGAAAAACAATCACGATCGCTCCGATATGTGTAATTATTATTGTTGCTGCCGGACTTCTCTATTATAATTATAAAAATAAAGCCCGTTAAGTACCTATAAAAGTGGGTGTCTTACATTCACTTTTAGGGACAATGGCCATGAGCGAGACTTCCGTTGTGGTCGCCACTTTAATGGCTATAGATGAGATCAATCAAGAGGGGGGCCGCAAACACGATCATCAGGGACATTGTAACAGCGTTAAGAGGGGAAATTGTGGGCGAGGTGTATATTTCCTTCGGCAGCAGTGTTGTGGAAGAGGCAGTAGCCAGGATCCTGGGAGATTTATATGTAACCTTGGACGGAAATTGGGCATATACGGCAGGGAAACGATTAAATGAAAATTAGTACAAAACTCTCCGTGTGGTTTTTGCTGATAACACTGGTGTCTTTGATCTTTTTCGGTTATGTGAGTTACAGCAGTCTCAAAAAAACGATCATTGAACAGAAAAAAAATGAGCTTACCGCAATCGCGAATACTAAGATCCGGTATATCGAGAATTTCTTTTATGAAAAGGAAAATGATGTTTCAGCATTGGCGCATGCCCCCGGCATTATCGATGCAATGCAGAATATAGGTGAAGCCTATAGGGAATTCGGGATGGATTCTCCGGAATACACCGCACTGTATGAGGATCTCATTCCATTTCTGGCTTACTATAAAAACATTTTCGGTTATCATGATATTTTTTTAATTTCTTATGAAGGCGAGGTGTTGTTTACCCTTGATAAAGACGCGGATTACGGGACAAATTTAAAAACAGGGCTTTATAAAAACACACAGCTAAGCAAAGTTTTCAAAAGGGCCAGTACATTAATGGAAACAGAAATATCCGATTTTGAGTATTATGAACCCAGCAACAGCCCGGCAGCTTTTGTCGCCGCACCCATAATAAAGAGAGGCAGAATTATCGGGGTAATTGTTTTTCAGCTGGTCACCGATGAAATATACACGCTTGTACAGGATTACTCGGGTCTGGGGAAAACAGGTGAAACAGTGGTAGCCTCGAAAGCGGGAAACCAGGTGATATTTGCAGCCCCGACCAGATATGACCCTGACGCTGCATTCAGGAAAAAGATAGACATAGGGTCTGACATTGCGCTGCCCATGCAGAAAGCTGTGAAGGGCATTAAAGGCCTGGCCATATCAAATGATTACAGGGGGGAAAAGGTCCTGGCCGTGTGGGAGTACCTGCCCCAATTGAGATGGGGCATAGTAGTGAAAGTAGACATCAGGGAAGCTTTTTCGCCTGTTTACAAACTCCGAAACTGGCTGCTGATCATCGGGGG
>DRHN01000435.1 GCA_011049595.1 Spirochaetota bacterium
GATCATAGGTGAGCGCCGCATACATCATAGGTTTAACAGTAATTTCGTCATTTACGACAACCGGACGCTTTTGAATCGCGTGCATACCCAGGATCGCGGTTTGTCCCGGCCCCGGTATCGGAGTGGACATTAAACTTCCGAAAACACCGCCGTTTGAAATAGTAAATGTAGCACCGCTCAATTCATCAGGCATTAATTTTTTCTCCTCTGCCCTCTGTTTAAAGGAAAGGATCTCTTTTTCAATGTCGGAAAAGCTCTTGTACTCCACCCCTCTTACAACAGGGGCGATCAATCCTTTATCGGTGGAGAGGGCTACCCCGATATCGTAAAAATTGTTGTAAACGATATCATCGCCGTCAATGAACGCGTTGATCCGGGGATACACTGCCAGGGTATCCTGGCACGCCTTTATAAAAAAGCTCATGAAGCCTAAACGGACACCATGCTTTTTCTCAAAATCTTCCCCGAAGATCTTTCGCATCTCTATTACCGAGCCCATGTCAATTTCATTAAAAGTGGTAAGATGGGCCGAGCTCTGTTTTGAATACACCAGGTTCTCGGCGATCTTTTTACGAAGCCCTGTCATCTTGACACGGTTTTGTTTTTGAGGCGCCTGTTTATCCGGCCGGACCCCGGGCTTCAGGATACCGGGTCCGGGAAGGCTCGATGTTTCTGTCCTGCCCGCGGCTTTCAAAGCATCTTCCTTTATGATCCTCCCGTTTTTCCCTGTGCCCTGGATCATGGATGGGTCCAGGGTATTCTCAGCCACAATTCGCCGGACAGCCGGAGACAGCTCATCAAGACCGGTTTCCGCTTCCGCTACCCCGGCGGCGGCAACTTCCGGCAGCCGCGATTGTGCTGCATCGGTGTTTGTACCCGGGTCATCCTGTATGGATTTTTTTGACACAGGTTTTTCGGCTGAAGGCTCGATAAAGCCTACCACCTGGCCGACCTCCACCTCTTCTTCTTCCGGAACCCGGACCATTATTATCCCGGAAGCTGCTGCCGGCACAGCAAGAGTTGTTTTATCCGTCTCGAGCTCATAAAGTTCTTCACCCTCTTCAACGTACTGCCCGTCTTCCTTAAGCCAGGCGGACAGAATCCCGCTGGTGATGGATTCACCTACTTCGGGAACCACAACATCTATTTTCATTTTCCCCACTCCCTTTAATGAACCGCTGTAGTAATAATAGAAACCCCATTCTTGATTTAAATATTTCCTGGCCAAACAGTCAGTACAAACGGTATTAACGTGCCAAACTTGCCGGCACCCGGGACTGGAAAGCTCTTTGAAGTATGCTTTCAAGCTCTTCTTCGTGTTTCCTGTGTGAACCTGTAGCGTGACTGGGAGACTCTTTTCTGCCCACATATTCCACCTCACGGCCTGCAAGCTGGCACAATCTGTTTCTCACATACCCCCAGGCACCTCTGTTATGCGGCTCCTCCTGGACCCAGAGAATTTTTTTTACCTCTCCCATATCCTGTATTAATTTATCAAGCTGCTCCCCCGGAAAGGGGTACAATTGTTCTATACGCACGATGGTTGTATTATTATCAGCTGTCTCTTCCCTGTGTTTTATCAGGTCGTAGTAAACTTTCCCTGAACACAGTATCAGGTTGTCTGTTTTTTCTGCCGGAGCAGGGTCTTTCAAAATCATCTCAAACCGGCCGTTTACAAGATATTCAACTTTTGAAACCGCGATTTTATGTCTCAGAAGGCTCTTCGGCGTCATCAGGATCAAAGGCTTTCTGAATTTTTGCTTCATCTGTTTCCTGAGCGCGTGGAAGTACTGCGCCGGGGTTGTCAGGTTGCAGATCTGGAGGTTTTCGTCGGCGCACAACTGGAGGAACCTTTCCAGATAGGCGCTCGAGTGCTCCGGCCCCTGCCCTTCGTATCCATGGGGGAGAAGCATGACCAGGTTGCTGGAGCGGAACCATTTGGACTCTCCTGCAGCGATGTATTGATCGATTATCACCTGGGCACCGTTGACAAAATCCCCGAACTGCGCTTCCCACAATACAAGAACATTCGGAAGGGAAATTGAATAACCGTATTCGAAACCGAGCACAGAAAACTCTGAAAGCGGGCTGTCATAAACAGAAAAATCCCCCTGTCTGTCACTCAGGTGGTTCAACGGCTCAAAGACCTTTGGAACGGATGACTTCATGTCCCACCAGCGGGCGTGCCGCTGAGAAAAAGTCCCTCTGGCACAATCCTCTCCGCTCAACCTTATGGAATGTCCTTCCAAAAGCAGACTGCCGAAACTCAAGCTCTCCGCAAAAGACCAGTCAATCCCCGTACCCGATGCAAAGATTTTCTCCCTGGTCCTGACGAACCTCTGAAGTTTGGGGTGCGCGTCAAAACCGGAAGGAATGGTGGTCAACGTCCCGGCAATCGCCTTCAAAGTTTCTTTTTCCACCCCTGTATCCGGAACACTAAAAGAATATCGGGGTGTGAATTTATTCCATTCCCCATGCTGAAAAGCGTCATTCACATCGATATCGGTCTCGTTTTCTGCTTTTTCCAGCTCATCCTTTAGAACAGCCACATACTTTTTTCGAAAACTTTCCTGATCATCCGCTGAAAAAGTACCTTCTTTTCGAAGTTTTTCCCCGTATATCTCAACAATATCCGGATGGTCCTTTATCAGGCTGTACATTATCGGGTGTGTAAACGAGGGTTCATCCGCCTCGTTGTGACCGAGCCTTCTGTAGCAAAAAATGTCCACAACCGCGTCATAACCGAACTTCTGCCTCCACCTTACCGCGAGGTCCACAGCCTGTATCACGGACTCAGGGTCGTCCCCGTTTACATGGAAAATGGGGATCGGAATAGTTTTCGCGATATCGGTGGCAAAGTAAGTGGACCGGGAATCCCTGGAAGAGGTAGTGAAACCGATCTGATTATTGACTATTATATGGACCGTTCCCCCGGTCCTGTAGCCTTTTAGCTGTGATAGATTAAACGTCTCTGCTACCACGCCCTGGCCCGAAAAAGCCGCATCCCCGTGGATCAGCACGGGAATTACTTTTTTACGGTTCCGGTCGCCTCTTCGGCGCTGGATACCCCGGGTTTTACCCTCCACCACAGAGTCTACCGACTCGAGGTGGCTGGGATTTGCCACAAGGCTGATGTGGACCGAGCAACCGTTTTCGCTGTCAACATAATCGAAGCTTTGACCCAGATGATATTTTACATCTCCGCTTCCCCCGTAAACATGAGGCTGGTAATTATTTAAAAACATCGAAAAAGTCTGGTGGGCCGGTTTACGCATGGCATTGGTGAAGATATTCAAACGGCCCCTGTGCGCCATGCCGATTACGATCTCCTGTATATTGTGCTGGGGGGCGGACCGGACGAGATAGTGCAGGGCGGGAACGAGGACATCCGAACCCTCCATAGAAAACCTTTTTTGACCGATGAAGTTGGAATGAACAAATTTCTCAAATGCTTTTGCTTTTATTAAATCTTTCTGTACCCTGATTTTTGCCTGGTCCGGCCACTTTCGCCGGGTACTTTCAAGATTCCGGATCAGCCAGTGCCGCATCGGCTTGTTTTTTATGTGAAGGATCTCAACACCCGTGTGAAAGCAGTATATCCGCCGCATTTTTTCCAGGATCTCTCTCAGAGCAACCCGGGGCGGGTCGAATGTGTGTCCAATGTAAAATTCTGTGTCCAGATCATCTTCAGAAAGATCGAATTCGGAAAGCTCGAGGCTCTGAAAATTTCCCTGCATTGTAATATACATATACTTCATTTCCGGGGTTCTGTAATTTCCAAGGGGATTAAGGTCCGCGAAAATATAACCAATGTCTCTGTACGCCCATATCAAACTGTCAACGCGTCTCTGTTTATAAGCCGGGGATACTTCTTTTTGACTAACTTCGGATGGGGGCGGCATGCCCGTGGGGGTATGCGCCCTGTTTGTAAACTTGTTGAAGTAATCTGCCCATCCGGGCAGTACTTTCCGCGGATCATCCACCCACAATTGATAAAGGTCTTCTACATAATTGACGTTGGATGCGTCGAGATCACCCATCATTAAATCGAGCTCCGATCAATGCTTTTTATATTGGTTCTATCTATCTGCCATCAGCTGTTTCATTATTCCCGGAATATCATCCGGTTTATCCGCGACCCTGACTCCGGCTTCATTGAACGCCCTGATCTTTGCTTCGGGAGTACCTTTGCCGCCGGAAATTATCGCGCCGGCGTGCCCCATGCGTTTGCCGGGAGGCGCGGTCCTCCCCGATATAAAAGCCACCACAGGTTTAGTAATATTCTGTTTTATGTATTCAGCCGCGGCTTCCTCGTCTTCCCCCCCGATCTCACCGATGATAACCACTCCCTCCGTGTCATTATCCCGCGCAAATTGGGCAAGCAGGTCGATAAAATTGGAACCGATCACAGGGTCCCCTCCGACACCGATGCATGTGGACTGGCCGAGCCCATTTTTCGTAAGATTATAGACCACCTCATAGGTCAGGGTCCCGCTGCGGGATATGACCCCGATTCCCCCCGGTTTATGAATACGGGCAGGCATGATTCCTATTTTGCATTTGCCGGGGGAGATAACACCCGGGCAATTAGGCCCGATCAGCTTTAATCCTTTTTCCCTGACCAGATAATAAATTTCAACCATGTCCAGGACCGGTATCCCTTCAGTAATACAAATTATCAGCGGGATTTCAGCGTCAACTGCTTCCTTTATGGCGCCGGACGCGAAATTTGCAGGCACAAATATGACTGTAGCGTCAACCCCGTGCTCCCCGGTGCATTCACCGATGCTGTTATAAACAGGAATTCCCTCTACACTTTGTCCTCCCTTTCCGGGAGTGATCCCTGCCACCACTTTTGTGCCGTCAGAGAGCATCGTCCCCGCGTGAAAGGATCCGTCTCTTCCGGTGATGCCCTGCACGATCACCCTGGTCTTTTCATCTATCAAAATACTCATCTATCTCCACCCGCGCCTGTTTTACTGAGAGAGACAACCTTTTGAACAGCCGAGCTCAAATCCTCAGCCACCTGGAATCCCGCGTCTGTCAGTATTTTCCTCCCTTCCAGTTCATTTGTCCCGATCAACCTTATCACAAGAGGAATATCGATTTCGATCCGGTCCATGGCCATCAGGATCCCGTTGGCAATATCATCGCACCGCGTGATCCCGCCGAATATATTGATTATTATAGCCGTGACTTTCCTGTTGTTCACAATAATGTCCAGCGCATTTAATACTTTATCGGGGCTCGAGCTGCCTCCGACATCCAGAAAATTGGCCGGCTGACCTCCAAAATATTTGATCAAATCCATGGTGGCCATGGCAAGGCCGGCCCCGTTGACAATGCATCCAATGCAGCCGTCCATGCTGACAAAACTCAGCCCCTGTTTTTTTGCCTCGATCTCATCCCGGCTGTATTCCTCCGGGTTTTTCATCTCCTCTATGTCCGGGTGCTTATACAGCGCGTTGTCATCAAAGGTGACTTTAGCATCAAGCGCGAAAAGTCCGCCGCCCTTCTCAAGGGCATAGGGGTTGACTTCGACAAGAGAGCAGTCTTTTTCAACAAAAAGTTTGTAAAGCCTTTCAATAACCGGAAATGCCTGGTCAGATAAGCGCCCGGTCCCGAACAGGTCATGCACGATAGGTTTCAGTTTTTCGGTTTCAATTCCTTTTGATATTGATATGGGGAACTTAACGATCGCTTCCGGCTGATTTTTAGCCAGCTCCTCTATATCAACTCCCCCGGCTTTGCTCATCATGAGCAGTATCTCTCTTTTTGTGCGCTCAAGGGTAAACCCGATATAATACTCCTGTAAAATATCTGAAGCCGGTGTCACCAGCACTTTTTCCACAGGGAAGTCTTTGATAGTGAGGGCCAGTATCTCCCCGGCTTTCTCAACTGCCTGGGCGGGAGTTTTTGCCCTTTTTACACCGCCGGCTTTCCCGCGGCCCCCCGCCAGGACCTGGGCTTTTATGACAGTGTCAGACCCGAGCCGTTCAGCCGCGGGCCCGGCTTCCGGGGCGCTGCTGACTACCACATGCTCATGGATCGGGACACCGTAACTTTCGAAGAGCTCTTTTGCCTGATATTCGTGTATTCTCATCCTTTTTTCCCCGGATCCTGCGAGGTCTCACCCCGCTCTTCGCGATACTTTTTTATCTTTCGTTTTGTCAGATTTATCAATTTTGTAATGGGAATGCCCCGGGGGCACACCCTTGTGCACTCAAAATGGTTTTCACAGGACCAGACACCGTCGGCGTGGTCCAGGACATCGATCCTGTTTTCCAACCCGGACTCCCTGCTGTCAAAGACAAATCTTGCGGCATGGACCAGTGCCGCGGGGCCCAGAAAATTTTGGTTTTTATCCAGTATGGGGCACGCGGAATAACACGCCCCGCAATTTATACACTTTGTCGCGGCATCGAATTCCTTTCTCTGGGCCGGGGATTGATAATATTCTTTTTCCTTGACAACTTCCCTGGGCAGGAAATAGGGTTTGACCGTTTTAAATTTATCGAGGAACGTGGTCTGGTCCACCATGAGGTCTTTTTGAATTTCCAGGTGACGCAGCGGCTCGACACGGACGATGTCACCATCTGCTTCGGCCACATCCTGGACAAGGGTTTTACAGGCGAGTTTTTCCATGCCGTTGATGCGTACGGCATCGGACCCGCAAATCCCGTGAGCGCAGCTTTTACGAAAGCCCAGGCTGCCGTCCATATTTCTATAGATGAAAACAAAGGCGTCGAGTATACGAAAGGTTTTTTCCACCTCCACATCGAATTTCTCGAAATAGGGTTCTTTATCCTTTTTTGGATTAAATCGCTGTATTTCGAGGGTAATTTTCATAAAAGCTCCTTTTAATATTTACGGGGTTTAGGCTCCCAGCGGCTGATATCGACCGGGCTGTAATCAATTTCCACGCCCCCGTCCCTGACCAGAGTGAGAGTGTGCTTGAGCCAGTTTTTATCATCTCTCTGCTGGAAATCATTTCTTGAATGAGCGCCCCGGCTCTCTTTTCTGTTGAGAGCGGCAGCTGCTGTGTGCAGCGAAAGGTCTAAAAGATTTTCCAGTTCCAGGATCGAGAGCACCTGGGTATTGAAGTTTTTACCCGGGTCCTGAACACGGACTGTTTTGTGCTCCTCTCTCAGGTTTTTTATTCCTTCCACTGCCTCAGCCATTCCACTTTCTTCCCGGTAAACACCTATCCCTCTCATCATGATGTCCTGCATCTGTTTATAATAATTTCCCGGGCCATTTCCCTTCCGGGTCTTGAGAATGTGAACACGGTCCAGCCATTTTTGTTCAATACCTTCAGGGATATGTCCGAAGTCCGCGCTCTTTACAAAACCGGCTGCATGTTTTCCCGCCCTCCGGCCGAACACTATCAGGTCTACAAGACTGTTCGTCCCGAGACGATTGGCCCCATGTACGGACACACACGCGCATTCTCCCGCAGCGTACAACCCTTCATACAATACTTTTCCCGTGGTGACCCGTCCGTTCACATCCGTGGGTATACCGCCCATCGCATAGTGAGCGGTAGGCTGGACAGGCATCGGCTCCTTTACCGGATCGATGGCGAGATAAGTTCTACAAAAATCAGCGATATCCGGTATCTTGGCTTCAACTATTTCAGCCCCCAGATGGCTCGCATCCAGCAGCACATAGTCGTCCAATTCACCGTCACCATTTATCCCCCTCCTCTCGCTGATCTCGGTCATGATGGCACGGCTGACCATGTCTCTCGGCGCCAGGTCAAGAAGAGTGGGAGCATATCTTTCCATAAATCTTTCACCATCCCTGTTTTTCAGTACCCCCCCCTCGCCCCGGACTCCCTCTGTTATCAGGATACCCATCCCCCTGATACCGGTGGGATGAAATTGAAAAAATTCCATATCCATAAGCGGGATCCCCGCCCGGGCAAGAACGGCAGGTCCGTCCCCGGTATTGGCGTAAGCATTTGATGTGATCTTGAACATCCTCCCGAAGCCGCCGGTAGCAAAGAGCACGGCTTTGGATTTAAAAATGTGGACCTCTCCCGAGCTCAGCTCAAAAACGATCAAACCCGTTATTTTAGTCCCATCCATTATTACATCGACAACATGAAATTCATCAAAAAACGACACATCGTTTTTTATACATTGCTGATACAGGGTTTGCAGGATCATGTGACCGGTCCTGTCCGCGGCGTAGCACGACCTGTGGACCGGGGCTTCTCCGTAATTTCGAGTGTGACCGCCGAATTTTCTCTGATCAATTCTGCCCTCCGGCGTCCGGCTGAAAGGCAGCCCCCTGTTCTCAAGATCATAAACCGCCTGAACAGCCTCTTCGGCAAGAATTACTGCTGCCTGCTGGTCAACAAGATAGTCCCCGCCCTTGACGGTGTCAAAAGCGTGCCAATCCGGTTTATCTTCATCCACATTCCCCAGGGCTGCACCGATCCCGCCCTGGGCCGCCCCGGTGTGGCTCCGCTGCGGATAGAGTTTTGAGATCACGGCAGTCCTTGCCGCTTTACCGGCTTCCAGGGCAGCATACAGACCTGCCCCCCCGGCGCCCACAATAATAAGATCGAATTCAAATAACATTTACGCTGCCTTTTTTAACAATTTTTAACCACTCTTCAAAAAGTAAAAATGACCAGCATTATAATAATACTATTACACTACTAAAAAATA
>DRHN01000436.1 GCA_011049595.1 Spirochaetota bacterium
ATCTCAGGCCGTCAATGCTGAGAGAGGGGGGAAATTCGCCCCCCGATTTACCCGAGACCATGGAGCTCATTCTGGAATCCATAGGCTGCGAGGCCGTGGAGTACAGCCGGCAGGAGCTCTGCTGCGGCGCGTCGTTGAGCATCAATACAGGAAAAACAGAAGAAGCGCTGCAGGTGACAGCCGAAAAGCTTGTCTGGATGAACGAAGCGGAGATCGACGGGCTTGCAGTTACCTGCCCGGCATGTTTTACCCAGTTCGATACGGGCCAGGCCCTGCTGAAACGTAAGGACAGTATTAAACGGACGTTCCCTGTTTTTCATATCGCGGAAATCGTGGCCTATGCCCTGGGCTCATCCTCTGAACGGCTTGACTTTCAATCCCACAGGATCAAACCCTCTTTCGCGTAACCCTTGCCGGTGTTTCGGGCAGATTTACCAATCAGTTGTTTGTCAGCACACCGCGTAAACCGTAGTGGTCGTGCCTGGATACGGAAACAGATTACAGATCCAGGACTGTTCTGACAGTTTGTGCCAATTCGGACACTTTGTACGGTTTTGAGATGCATGCCTTTGCTTTGGAGAATATTCCCTGTGATGTGTCTTCCTCGCTTTGGCCGGATGATATTATTACCTTTACAGCCGGATTGATCTGCAGCATCTCTTTAAAAACCATCTGTCCGGAAATTTCCGGCAACATCAGGTCCAACAGGACAAGATCGATAGAGTCCTTGTGCTTTGCATATATGTCAAGACCCTGCCTGCCGTCAAAAGCAGTCAAAATGTTATAGCCGTAATTGCCCAGCACCTCCTTCGCGAGGTTTAACACGGTTTCTTCATCTTCAATTATGAGTATGGTTTCATTTCCCCCGGCCACTCTTTTGACTTCTCTATCTTTTATCTGCTGCCGGGATTGAGCTTTTGGCAGATATATATGAATTGTCGTGCTTTTCCCTTCGGCGCTTTCTATGTCTATATACCCGTCATGACGTCTTGTGATAATATTAAAGACCATAGCCAGCCCCAGACCCTGCCCTTTTTGTGAGCTTTTTCCGCTTGTTGTAAACAGAGGGTCGAAGGCCTGTCTTTTAACATCATCCGTCATTCCAATACCGCTGTCCTCAAAAAAGACATGGACATATTTGCCTTCTGAGAGCCCTGTCTTATCATTGCCTGTAATCGTGTACTCTCTGGCTCTTATTCTAATATGGTCCCCGGGTTTTATCCCCTTTTCTCCTATCGCTTTCACGGCATTTGTGCCGAGATTCAGCAGCACCTGGTTGAGCTCGGATGGATCGGCGGTTACATAAAACTCCCCCGGATCGAGATCGACTTCTTTTAAAATAAGTTTGTCGGTGGTTTTTTCCAGCAGGCTGAACACTTCGATAGATGCTTCATACAGATCGACACTGGTCTTGCTGGATAAGGTGCCTTTCGACAGGCTCTGGAACTGTTTTACAAGGTCAGCTGCCCGGTGACAGGATTTTAAAGCATTATTGATATATTCCTTTTGAGTCTCGGTGAGCCCTTTGCTGGTGATATTAAGAAGAATGTCCAGATATCCCATGATCCCTGCAAGCAGATTGTTGAAGTCGTGGGCAATACCGGCGCCCAGTGTTCCGATGGAATCCATTCTCTGGCGTATTTGAAGCTGTTCCTCTAAATGTTTTTTTTCGGTGATGTCCCTGCTGATACCCACTATGCCTGTAATATTTCCGTTACTTTCACGCAAAGGCACTTTGGTGGTAAAGAACCACCTTGTCTGGCCTGAAGAGTGTACTGAAATTTCTTCCTCATTTATCATTGGAACGCCTGTCCGCATTATCTCCTGTTCATCATTATAAAATTTTTCTGCAATTTCTCTCGGAATGAAATCAAAATCGGTTTTTGAGATAAGCTCATCCGGTTTATCCACACCAAGAAATTTTGCTACCTCAATATTACAGGTTACAAACTTGCTTTTAGCGTCTTTGATAAATATATGGTCCGGCAGGTTGTCTATTAACGTTCTCAGCATGTTACGCTCATCTGCAAGTGCATCACCCGTCAGTTTGTGCTCCCGCATTTCAGCCTGTAATGCCAGGTTTGCCGATTTCAATTCTTCGGCAGACCTCGCGGTTATTTCAAGCTCGGTTTTTTTCTTTTGAATTTTGTAAATCACAAAGGCCGCGAGAATAAGAAACAACATCGTCACGCCAAATAGCACAAAAGTATTTCTTGCATGTTTTTTGACGGGCTCCTCGATTTCATCATAGCCCACAGAGAGTCCCATTGACCACAGCTTGTGCCCTATTTTAAGAGGCGCAAAAGCTGCCAGTTTTTTTACGATTTCAGGGTTTTCCTCCATCCACCACGCGGAATGATAGATGCCGGTTCCTTCTTCTCCGGCTTTCATTTTGTTGACAATGTTTTCCAACTCTGACCAGTCCATGTCAGGGAACTGTTTTTTACGGACCGACATTATATCTTTACCGATCTGTTCATTCTTCGGGTGATACAGCAATATTCCGTTGTCATCCATTATCCATGCGTAACCTTTTTCTCCTATTTTGATCCGGCTGATGCCATCGTTGATGCTATCCATGTATATAACTGCACGCAGGACACCTGTAAAAACAGCATCATCAAACACAGGTACACAAACGGAAATTGCTTTAAAACCGGAATTTGTTACAAATAATTCGCTGATATAAGGCACATGGTTTTCTATCACATTTTTTACACCGGGTTTATTTGAATAATCGTTTCCCTCTTTGCCTTCTTTGAATGGCGTTCGCTCCTGTACTATACCCTTGGAATCAATTCTATAGAGGGAATCAACCAGGTCGTCCCAGTGCCGGATAACGATGGAGATAGGGTTGTATGCTTCTTCTGGAATTTCACTCATTTTTACATTTGTTCTGATCCTTTCCCTGATAGTCGGATTTGACGCAAGCAATTCTATTTCCAGCTGTATATTATTGAGCTCATGTTCAATATGCACGACCTCTGCTCTGACTATGTCCAGCATGTGCTCCTGGGTGACGGCGTCCATCGTTTTTTCAAACTGCCGATTGCTCAGACCGCCAAAATAAAATACAAGGGCACCTGCAGAGATTATTGAAAGTGCCAGGATCAATATAATTTTTTTTATTTCGTTATTTTTCCTGAAAAGCATTATCCCGGACATTTGTTCCCGCTTTGTTATTCCTTGATGTTGGTTAGAAGTAATTGTGCTTTATCTGCATCAGGGTCATGAATATCTTTTGGGGTTCTTCGCTTTGTTCCATTATTAACTATAATCGAAAATGTTTGATAACTCAAATGTATTTGAGCACCGGATTCGTATATTATTTGGCAGGCGGTCGAAAGTACAGGAATTGCTTATGCGCGAACCGGCGGGCCTGCTTTTAATTGCGGGAAATAACGGTCAATGAGGCTCGGTGAGCTCCGTCAGTACATTGCCGGTTGACCCGGGGTGAAGGAAAGCGATCTTTGCCCCGTGCGCTCCTTTTCCGGGTGTTTCATCGATCATCCTGATATTTTTTTCCTTCATTACTTCGATCTCTTTAACAATGTCGTCTGTTTGATAGGCGATATGGTGGACACCTTCACCCTTTTTTTCAATAAACTTTGATATGGGGCTTTCCCGGTCTGTAGGCTCAAGCAGTTCGATAATCACGCCGCCTGTTTCGAATGTTGCAAGCCTTACTTTCTGGTCTTTCAGCACTTCTGATCCCTTCATCTTCATCTCAAGGACATCCCTGTAAAAAAGGATGGCTTTATCCAGGGATGATACAGCGATCCCGATGTGATTGAGTTTTGAAATCATGTTTTTCAGTTCCCGGGCAATACGGTCTTTTCTTTTCCGTACCAGAAGCCCCTCTTCGGATATATTGTTAAAAAAAGAATAAGCAGTCTCCAGCAGATAATCGATGCCTTCGTTATTTTTAGCCGAGACCATAACGACAGGGTTGTTTTTTCCAGGATCACAAACCGCCGGAAACCCCAGCGCGGATTCGATTATAATTGTATCATATCCCGCGGCGGCGTCCAGTATCTTTATCGCGTCTCCTGTGGCAACGGCAGCACCGCCCAGATGGCCTCTTGAAGCCATCGAGCGGATGAATACACCCGGATCTGCTGCGTGAGCGAGCATGCGTACCCGGTCGCCAAGGATCGCCCCGCCCGAAAACCGGGAGCTCGGGTCAACGGCTATCACTGCCACCTTCCGGTTTTTACGGCGCTCTCTTTCTATCATCCTGTCGATGAGAGTGCTTTTTCCGGAGCCGGGGGGGCCTGTTATCCCAAAAAGAACGGCCCTGCCGGTGTGCGTGTACAGTTTATCAATGATCCTTTCACTTTGTTCGGCTTCATTTTCCACCAATGTAATGGCCCGGGCTATGGCCCTGACATTTCCTGAGATAACCCCTCGACAATATCCATCAATTATTTCCCGCTTTTGAGGATGATTCGATAAAATTAACAATCTCTTTGATGCGGGTGCCCGGTGTGAACACCGCCCTGACACCTTTTTCTTTCAGAAACGGTATATCGCCGGCAGGTATGGTGCCCCCGCCGAATACTATGATATCCCCTGCCCCGTTCTCTTTTAAAATTTCAACAACCTTTGTAAAAAGCTCTTTGTACGCGCCTGACAGGAGGCTCAAGCCCAGAAAATCGACATCCTCCTGGGTCGCTGTTTTAACAATGGATTCCGGGGTCTGGCGGATTCCCGTGTATATAACTTCGTACCCCGAGTCTCTCAGTGCCCTGGCCACGTACCTGGCTCCCCTGTCGTGGCCGTCCAGCCCGGGTTTGGCTATGAGTATCCGAACATTTTAACCTGCCATACATTTCTCCCGCATAACAGCGCTTTTATTTAGTTCTTGGTGATTAAAGTCGAGCAAGCCCGAAGTTGTACCAAATAACTTTATTGAGCCGTGTTACCACGACTAATTAGTTCTATTTAACTTTTTATATTTCTTAGTTACTGATCTTAAGAATTCTTAATTTGATTCAAAATGGGAATTGGTCACCAAGAACTAATTAAAACATGATCGTTAAAAAATAAACAAATTTTTATTTAAGTGTTATTAAGCAGTCGGCCGGGGATCGCAGGTAAAACGTGTTTATTGAACCGGGTCTCCAAGGGAGGTGATGTCCTGCCTTATTCTTGAAATATCGGCTTTGTCAAGGGCCAGTTCGGCCGCACCGGCGTTTTCCAGTATCTGATCCGGGTGCCGGGCACCGCACAGGGCCACGGTAATTCCCGTTTGAGCGATGGTCCAGGCAATAACAAGACGGGTAAGTGAGCATGAATATTTTTCAGTCAGATCTTCCCAGCTGTCAAGCACGTCGAGCACACGCTCGCGGTTCCCCTGTTTGAACCACGGGATATTATTTCTGTATACATCCGCAGGCAGTTTGGTGTCTTTTTTAAATCTTCCCGTAAGAAGTGCCTGCTCCAGCGGCGAGTAAACAAGGACGCCGATCTGGTTTTCTCTGCAATACGGTAGAAGCTCGTCCTCGAGTTTCCGGTCGAGCATGCTGTACTTCTGCTGGACAGCATCCAGGGTCCCGGCTTTCATGTACTCTCTTACGTCTTCCAGCGTGACATTTGAAGCTGCAATTGCCCTGATCTTACCTTCCTTTTTCAGTTCCATCAGACAGTTCATTGTTTCAGATATGGGTGTTTTGTCGGGCTCGACGGCCTGCCAATGGGTGTGTAAAATATCGATATAGTCCGTGTCGAGAAGTCGCAGGCTGTCTTCAACTTCAATTTTTATGGTCTCGGGCCGCAGGCATATGTTGACTTTGTTGCCTTCAAGTTCAAATTTAGGTGTTCCTCTTCCGTCCTTCCACCACAACCCGCATTTTGTCGAAATGACAACTTTGTCCCGCTTCCCCTTTATTGCCTGCCCGATTATCTCTTCGCTTTTCCCGAAGCCGTAACCCGGGGCTGTATCTATAAGATTGATCCCGGCTTCCAGGGCTGTGTTTATCGTCCGTATCGATTCATTATCGTCTGTTTTGCCCCAGAACGGGCCTCCGCCGATCGCCCACGCACCGAGAGCGATAACCGAGCATTCGATTCCCGAGTTTCCGATTTCTTTGTAAATCATGTCTCCTCCCATGTGTTTAGTATTATTTCTGATCAAAAAAATTGATATTTTACGTTCAGTTCTAATATATCTGCAAAGTAACCATTTTCAAAAGAAATAGTGACTAATCTCATTTATTGTTTAATATATGTAATCAAAGATTTTTTACTGATAAATGTATTGACAAAAAACGGGAACACGGGGATAAGCAAGTGACAGACATAGAACAACTGAAAGAAAAAGTTTATCAGGCTAACATGGACCTTTACGAAAGCAACCTTGTTATAGGGACATTTGGAAACGCTTCCGGAAGGGATGAAAAAAGCGGTCTTGTGGCGATAAAGCCAAGCGGGGTTGTATACCGGGAACTGAAGGCCGTGGACATAGTAGTACTGGACCTTAAGGGCAGCATCGTCGAAGGAGACTTAAACCCGTCCTCGGATACAAAAACACATCTCGAGCTGTACAAAGCATTTCCCGATATAGGGGGGATAGTGCACACTCACTCGACGTATGCTACAGCCTGGGCCCAGGCTAAACGGCCCGTTCCCTGTCTGGGCACCACACACGCTGATTACTTTTATGGGGAGGTCCCTGTTACCGGTGTGATAAGTGATTCAGCGATAAAAAAGGATTATGAACTGGAGACCGGAAGCCTTATAATTGATACTTTCAGGTCAATAGATTATCGTCATATGAAAGCGGTACTGGTGGCCTGTCACGGCCCTTTTACCTGGGGAGTTGACGCTGCTGAAGCCGTGTCGCTCAGCGTAACCCTGGAGGAAATATCGAGGACCGGTTTTTTCTCGGTTACACTGAACCCTTCTTTTGAGAACATAAAAAAAAGCCTGCTTGACAAGCATTATCTCAGAAAACACGGCCCAGGCGCGTATTACGGGCAGGACGTGAATAAATCAACATTTAAAGATGAATAAACAGGGAATGATCTGTCATTTTCGCGATTTCTTCGTAAGTAACAATTTCAACTGCTTCCAATGATCAGCCCCCGGGCTTATTGGTTGCCGCGCCACTTCGGGTGAACCCAGAGCGGCACCGGGGACTATTTATTTTCAACAAAAGGGACCGTTATGCTTCCGTGCGGGATGAAAAGTATTTTGGCGCCGGGCCCTTTTATTTTTAAGGCTTCATCAACGGCTGTCTGCACGTCACCGACAGGCCTGATGAAGATGCCCTTCAGTATATCCGGGTCAAGGTCGGTCACCGCCCATATCTCGGCCCTCATGGCGATCTCGGCAATTTTTGCGGCCTTGTGATGGCCCAGTTTATATTCCTCGCCGATATTGTCCAGTGCTTCGGCCGGGCTCGCGGCGTCCTTCAAAAGCCTTACAAACACATCGTCGCCCACACCGGTCCGGCATTTTGACACCAGTATCAGTATCCCGCCGTCCTTCAGGGCCAGCTTGCCGTTCTCGAGCGCTTTCTGGGACTGGTAAAGATCGATGTCCATGGGATAGGGTGCCGCGGTAACGACGATATCGGTCTTAAAAGATGTCCTGACGCAGAAAACTTCCCCGGCTTTTTTCACAGCCTCCTTGAACGAACCGTCAAGACTGCCTCCGCTGGCAGCGTAGATACTGCCCCCGCTGTCGAGCACAACCTGAATTGAGAAGATCTTCTTATTTTTCATCACCTCACAGGCGTCCACCATGTCCTCGTGAACAGGGTTGCCGTCCAGAGCGAGACTCATTGCCTCTCGTCTGAGAGCGTGTTTGTGGTTCTGCTTGATTGTTTCGTACCCGGCGATGCCGGGAAGCAGCGCTTTTCTTCCTCCCGTGTAGCCAGCAAAGTAATGGGGCTCAACACTCCCTATTATTACGATTTTGTGCGTGTCGAGTGCGAGCCTGTTCAAATAAATAGGGGTTCCGTTTTTAGATGTACCAATATATACCAGCTCATCACTGTTCTGAGAGTCGTGAATATGTATTTTTTGCCGGAAAACTTTCAGATGCGGACCGAATATGTATTCCAGTTCATCTTCGGTGGGTGCCCTGTGTATGCCTGTTGCCACGATGAAACGCAGTTTTGTATCGGTAAAATAGCGTGTGAGAACATCCAGGATCCTGGCTGTCGGCGTGGGCCTTGTGGCGTCGTTCACAATGATCAGAATGTTTTTTGCGTCCTTTAAAAAATTTTTAAAGGTGCTGCCGCCTTCTGGATGTTCCAGGGCATTTTCAAGTATTTCCAGCTCGGGTTTCCCGGGGTCTACTTTGTTCATCTCCAGGCAGCCGGCAAGGTTTCTTTCGGGGACTTTGACCTTTACAGTCCCCTTTCCGTACGGCATTTTTACTTCTAAATAGTGCTCTGACAAGGTATCACCGCCAAATATATTAGGAGCCTACAATAATGGCCCGGATATTTTTTCCACTTCTTCGAGCAGATATCCGCTTTCGATCAATTCCCATACGGAGTGGATGTCTTCATGGAAACTGCGGTCTTCCATGATCGGGTCAACTGCTTCCCTGACGACCCTGTACTCCGCCTGGATGCCTGTGCCGGGTTTAAGGGGCTCCAGGAAGTAAAGACCCTGGCTCGAGCAAAGTATTTCCATGGCAAGGATATGCTCGAC
>DRHN01000437.1 GCA_011049595.1 Spirochaetota bacterium
AGTGTCATCGCATTACCACGCTATTCAGACTTTCAGAAAAGTATTCGGTGAGGTGTCGTCGGTTTGCGCCTATGACACGAGCGAAGGTGACATCATGGCTGCGTCGGTCCTGATGATGCACGAAAGCGGTGCAAGGTCCTTTCTGTGCGATTCAACCAGCTGGTAATCCGCGTCATAATTCATGGTGTGGCCAACGTGCAAAAGAAGATTATTCTTTTCCGACAACCGGACGAGCTCCTCCCCTTTTTTATATCTGTCAAGCACAAGCGGATATTCACATATTGCATTCTTACCTCTTTCCAGAGCCTGTTTTACAATTTCGTAATGGTATTTGTTAGGTACAGCCACAGATACTGTATTTATGTCACTACTGTCAAGGATCCCGTCAAGAGATGAAAAGGACTTTACCCCGAACTCCTTTGAAAACTCGGAAGAGTGCCCAGGATTTTTGTCATAAACACCACTCATGAGCAGCCTTTTGCTGTCAAACTCTTTTACAGCACATGCCCTTACGTGGGCTGCATATCCGGCCCCGATCATACCTATTTTGACATCACCAGCCATGTTTTCCCTCCTTACAAGGATCCTTCGCCTGGGTTAAGGTCTGTCAAATGTGAGAATAACCAATTGCACCCCCATTTTTCTATCCCTCTATTAACTAACACCATAACTTCTGGTTGTTTCCACCATTGCTATCAAATTTTCAGCACGGCATCCCGGATGCATCTCAATCGTTGATCCGATAAAAAGCCCTCCCCCTGAACCAATATTGTCTATCAATCTCTTCACTTCATCGGAAACCTGCTCTTTAGTGCCGTTCACTAAAAGCTGGTGCGCATCGATACCTCCGGCGAGCACAAGGTCCGGGTACCGATTCCTCACTTCAGTCATTACATCAACACCTTCCAAAGGCTCCAGCGGATTCAATCCGTCAATACCTGTCTCAACAAGATCATCGAGCACGGAAAACAAATTTCCATCGGAATGGAAAATTACTTTTGTATCATGTTCATGCCATGCGTCACAAATGCCTTTAAGCTGGGGGAAAAAGTTTGCTTTTAAAAAATCATGTGACAGTAGGGTGCCGCTTTTATACGCAATATCACAGCACACGAGTGTGACAGGCGATAAGCCCGGGTCCGCAACCTGATGGATCCGATCGATCTCGTGGTGTGCCAGGGCGTTCAGCCAATCAGATATTAACGCAGGCTCTTCATACAGCAAATAGGAAAATAGTTCAAATCCAGCTATGTGACATGCCGCGTCAAGCCCGGGGAAGCTCTCGCATATTGCAAGCATACAGTCCCCGCACAGTTCCTGTTGATGTTTAAAAATTACATCATTGCTTTCATCCGACCCTGTATATGATACGTTACCCAAATAAGTCCACATTGATTCAGGATCTGATTCTGAAATTTCATGAAGGTTCCTTTTGATAAATGTCTTAAGACCCTTTACATCATCGAATGGGCGTTTTACCAGCCATGTGGTCCACCATTCTGTTTTATATTGAAATCCGCTATTTTCATAAACCACAGGTTCCGCGGGAGGGTTTATTTCAGCAGACAGGTCTATCGACTTCCCGAGCGCTTTGCAGAGGACCTTTTCACCATTTTCAATGTTGATCTTCTCCCCGGCATAGTGCTCAATAAACGGTATATTTTGAACAATATCGAAAACCGGGATCCTGTCCGTTTTTTCAAAGTTAAATGTTTTTACAACCCTGTTTTTTGTCTCTTCTAAAGACATCCGGACCTTGTTTTCTATTTCTTTTTTAATATTATTTTAGTCGATACAACCAATAAAAATAAAGTAAAGCAAAGTAAGATCGTAAAAATTGCATTTATTTCAGGTGTAAACCCTATCCTGATCATCTGATAAATTTTTACAGGAAGAGTGGCTCTGGGACCAATAAGGAAATATGTGAGGATTATTTCGTCAAAAGATAATGTGAACCCGAGAAGCCCCCCCCCTAACAGGGCGGTCCCGATCAAAGGCAGTGTTATGTGCCGAAAAGTCTGAAAACGGTTCGCCCCCAGATCCAGAGAAGCATGTTCCATGTTAGGGTCCAGCCGGTCGAGACGGTTCAGCAGGAGAAACACAATAAGCGGAATTACAAAAGTAGAATGACCGATCATTACAGTTATGAGAGAGGCTTTTATCCCTAGAATATTAAAAGTCGATAACAGCGCGATACCAAGTATTACACCGGGAATAATCAATGGAAACAGGATTATGGACTTGTAGAGTTGTTTGCCTGGAAAGTTGTACTTGTTTAATAAAAATGCGCTGGATAGACCTACTATTATCGCGATAACTACAGACCCCACACTCACAATAAAGCTTCGTAATAAGGCGATCCAGAGCTCATGGTCCTGAAACAGCTCTACATACCACCTCATGGTAAGCCCGACAATAGGAAGTCCCTGTACTTTTGAATTGTTGAAGGACATCAGGATCATGGTGATCAGCGGGCCATACAGGAAAATGTAAACAAAAATCGAAAACACGAGGAGAAAGGCTTTTGAAAGTTTTGAGACGGAAGCACTCCGTTTTGCTATTTTCTGTACGTTAAACGTATTAGCAGTCTGTCCATTTACTGTCATCCGGTCAATACCTTTACAATTATTTTATATCACTCTTCAATTATCGCTTTTACCCCACCGGCCAATAATACCATCGAAAGTATAATTAAAATAACAATCAGCAGCAATACGGCCTGGGCCGACCCGAATGGCCAGTTGTTCGCCGCGCCGAACCATTTTTCAATCGCATTGGCCAACCGGTACCCGCTTGTACCGCCAACCAGGTTCGGCGTAATATAATCCCCGAACCCTATTATAAGAGCATAAGCCCCTCCCGTTACCACTCCGGGAAGGCTAAGAGGAAAAATCACTTTCCGAAATGTTTTCGCGTTACCGGCACCGAGGTCTTTTGATGCCTCTTCAAGACTCCGGGGTATTTTTTCTAAAGAAGTGTAGATCGGTATAAACGCAAATGGCAGTGCTATATAGGTAAGCACGAGCGTCACGGCAAAATTATTGAATAAAAATATTGTTGAAGGTTCTTTTAAAATTCCTATCCAGATTAGAAATGAGTTGATCAGCCCGTTCCTGCCGAGAATGACCCGCCATGAATAAACACGAAGCAGATAACTCACCCATAGGGGGACCAGAGTCAATATGAAAAATACGATCTTGTTGCCTTTTACAATTCTGGTTATGTAATAGGCCAGGGGGTACCCGAGGAGGACTGCCATAAACCCGACTATCAACGCATTCCAGAAAGTCCTCAAAAGAAGTCTGCGGAAACTTAAAGTTTGAAGTGCCCTGAAATAATTTTCCAGGTTCCAATCGTGAACGACACGGAACAGTTCTACTTTCCAGAAACTCATCAACAAAATTATTACCATCGGAAGAACAGTAAAAAGGAACATCCATCCGAAAGGTGCAACCATCAGACCTGTCATCCTGAACCTTTTACCGGAAATAAATCTTTTCGACCGTGTTATTTTACCGGCACCGGTTTCCTGAGATGCGCCGTTATCAATAGAATCATTCACTGCAACAAAACCTCCTCACCGATATTCCACCCTACTTCAACAGCATCACCAATGTGAAATTCAGATTCAGATGAAGGCGTCCTGACCTCCTGTTTCGCGGTCAAATATTTATCAGTCCCACCCAATTTAACTACTATTTCCAGCCTGTCTCCGTAATACACAATATCATCGACTTTTCCGGATAATATGTTGTTCAAACCCTTTAATTTTTCGGCTATCACAACCCTTTCAGGCCTGATGGATATACAAACAGATTTTTGCTCTTCAAAAAAATCTTTAACAGCACATCGTATTATAAAAGAGTCGATACGAACGGTGGCACTGTCAGATTTTTTTTTATCAAACACAGCCTCAATAAAATTTGTTTTTCCGATAAACTGGGCCACAAAACGGTTGGCGGGAGCTTCATATATTTCCTTCGGCGTTCCTACCTGCTGCAATTTCCCTTCATACATCACAGCAATCTGGTCCGACATCGTGAGGGCTTCTCCCTGGTCATGTGTAACATATATGAATGTTATCCCCAGCTCATGCTGGAGCCTTTTTAACACTCCCTGCATCTGCTGACGGAGCTGCAGATCGAGCGCGCCGAGAGGCTCATCTAAAAGAAGTACCCTGGGTTTTAGTATTAAAGCGCGCGCGAGTGCAATCCTCTGCCTCTGTCCCCCCGAAAGCTGGATTGAGAAACGGTCATCAAATCCCTGCATCGAAACCATGTCGAGGCTCTCTTTGACTCTCCTGGCAATTTCATCTTTCGGGACTTTTTTAATTCTCAGAGGGTAAGCCACATTTTCATATACATTCAGGTGCGGGAAAATAGCGTAATTCTGAAAAACAGTGTTCACATTTCTCAAATTCGGGGGCACACCGTTTACCATATCATTATCAAGATAAACTTTGCCGCTTGTAGGCTGCTCGAACCCCGCTATTACACGCAAAGTAGTCGTTTTACCGCAACCCGAAGGGCCCAGTAAGGAATAAAATTCCCCCTCCGCAATTGAAAGACTAAGATCATCTATTGCACAGCACCCTGGAAAATGCTTTGTGACTCTTTCCAGTTTTACGCAATTTTCGGCCATTGACTGCTCACAATTATTGAAATTATTTTTACCGCAAAAAAATAAAGCTGAATGGGCGGCACCGGACTGACGGCTGCCCATTCAAAATGTTGATGTTTACATTCCGGCTTTTATTTCATTCCACACCGACAGTCTTCTTTCATATTCCTCATCAGGGACCGGCTGAAACAAAAAAAGCTTTTTCCAGTAATCGGGATCATCCATGTGTGTGAGCTCGATCATCTCCGGAGACATGAATTCCATAGCCCCGGGAACAGCAACACCGTAACCGACAGTTTCGCCGATACGCCCCTGCCATTCAGGTGTGATCGCAAGGTCGATAAACTTGTGAACCAGGTCCAGGTTTTCAGCTTTCGATCCTATGCTGAAATTGTCAAGCCATGTCGGTGAACCTTCGTCAGGTATTGATTCCCGGATATTCGCGCCTTTTGAACGTGCTTCATGGATCTGGTTGGTCGCTTCAGCGTACATCACAAGGACTTCTTCACTTGCGATCAAGTTCGCCCCTTCCGTTGTTCCGGTGTAGTATGTCAGGATATTTTTGTGCAATTCCCTCAGTTTTTGCTCTATTACTTTATTTTCCTCAGGTGTGGGATTCCACGGGTCCGATGCCCCTATGTATGCTCCCACCATAGCCCACGTAATATAAATATCATCTCTAATGCTCACCCTTCCTTTATATTTCGGGTCCCAGAGAATACCCCAGCTTGTCGGGCGGTTCTTTATGATATCCGCGTTGTAAGCCATCGGGGACGCGCCCCACGTATAAGGTATACCGTAACGTCCTCCATCGAAATCGGCATATGTTGCAAAATCAATATTCGGATTGATATTATCCATGTTTTTGAGCTTATCGAGGTCGATGGGCTGTATCAGGCCTGCCCTGTAGTACCGCGGGATCACAGAGCTGTCGATTACGATTATTTCATATGCTCCATCACTTGACATTGCTTTCGCCCACTCTTCATCCGCAGAACCTATGAACGTAATTTCAAATGTACAGTTGTTCTCTTTTTCAAAATCTAAAACCCAATCCTTTTCCAGATAGCCTGACCAGGTTAGGACCCTTATTGTTTTTACCCCTTTTTCTCCGGAGGCAAAAACAATTGCACTACTGAGCATAACCACTGTTACAACAATCATCATTATTAGGATCTTTTTTGTGATGTTCATAATAATCTCCTTTATGATTTATTTTAAATCATGTTTATTTTAATCATACACCAGTAAAACCTTTCTGTCTTGCTTCACAATATCCAGCACCACCTCCTCTTTGCGCCCCAGCTTCTTTTACAAAAGACCTTATGCCTTTTCTCTACCCTTTCATTTTGAAAATATCCTGTTCGACAATGACTCTTTCAAGGGCTAATGACCACCTTAATGGCAGGCTCTTTTCCCCCGGCAATCATAGTCAGGGCTTTGTCTAAATCATCCAGTCCATACCGGTGCGTAATAAAGTTGCTGATATCTATCCTGTCTGCTGCCAATAACCTTATTGCCCTTTCAAATGTACCCCTTGGGCTGCAGGAAGATCCCGCAATCGTGAGTTCCTTTATATAAAATGCTTCAAAAGAATCAGGGATAGCTACCGGTGTGCCCTGGGGGCACAGACCGACAATGCACACTCGTCCTCCAGGCCTGGTCAGTACAAACGACTGCTCCGTGGTAGTTTTACTACCCACGGCTTCAATAACGACATCAGCGTCCCTGCCGTTAAATATCTCTCTGGACCTAGCTTTAACGTCTTCCTTCCCGGGATCCAGAGCAAGGTCAGCACCCAGCCCGGATGCCATCTCCCTTCTCTTCGTGTTCGGCTCGGTCACAACAACCCTTGCGGCCCCCCTCAAACGCGTGAGTAATGTTAGAAGAAGACCTATCGGCCCTGCGCCGAGCACAATAACATAGTCACCCGGCTGTACTTCCGACCTGTCAGACCCTCGTATCGCGCATGCCAGGGGTTCGACCAATGCTCCTTTTTCAAAATCGAGATTCTCCGGCAGCCTGTGCAGCCCTTTTTCCGGGACCTTTACAAAATCGGCAAACGCTCCATCCTGTGTAAAGCCGACAGTCGGCCTGTTTTCACAAAAATAATTGTTCGAATCGATACTGTTGCAGTAATAGCAAGTACCGCACGTGACAGCAGGTTCGATCACCACTCGGTCTCCAATTTTAAAACGGCGAACGTCCAGTCCGGTTTCAACAACTTCCCCGGTAAATTCGTGGCCCAGTATCAACGGTGTCTCAATCTTCCAGTGTCCTGTAAAAATATGGAAGTCTGATCCGCAGATGCCCACAACCTTCGGGACAACGAGAACCTCATCAGATTTTAAATCCGGTTTTTTTACATCTTCAACCTTTATGTCCCTCGTACCATAAAACACTGCAGCTTTCATATATATTTCCTCCGGAATCAATTAAGCATGGCCCAACATTTAAAATAGTAACGTAATAATTCGTACCGATCCTCAACTGCATAGTTTACTCTCTCCGCCAGCACTTTACCGGGACCGGTCTCACCGGGGGTCTGACTGTAAAAGGCTTTAATTTCGATAGTTCTACTCCTGCTTCCTCATGAATGATCCGGACAATTAGATTGTAGCAGGTCTTGTTCTGGCAAAGACCCATGCCGGCCCTTGTCATACGTTTTACCGCGTCCACATCCCGTGCGCCTTCTTTGATCGCTTTTCTTATTTCACCAAGGGTGATTTCCTCACACCTGCAGATGACCCTTTCCACATCAAGGGCGCTCATTTGACTCTCCTTTTGAAGTGCCTGACCTCATCTGCAAACTCTTTCGGGATGACGATAGTCACAACATTCGTATGGTCCAGATTCTTGCTGCTCATTATTCTTTGCACATACCCGTCACACACAACATTTCCTGCCCTGTCAACACCCTGTATTTTATCCCCCTCCTCCGGAAGGGGTAATAATTCATAGGGCATGGCAACGGAGGCTTCATTTTCTGAAAAAGTCTTATCCACTACAAAAACAGCGAGACCCGGGCAGATAACGATACATTTCGCGCAGCCGCTGCATGCCCCTTCAGGGTCAATAAGACGCGGTAGATTTGTAATCGGCTTCCCCACAATAATCAGGTCCCTGTTGCAAGCTGTCTGGCACGGGTCACACGGTATTTCCTCAACACACTCTATCACAGGAACAAAGCCCTTTATAAACCTCTCCTCAGATGGATACCCGGGCCCTTTTTTCAAGTCTTCAAGAGTGATATTGCCGTTCGACATTTGCTGAAGTGATCTTCCCTCTTTCTTCATCTAATCACCTCTTTATACCCAATAATATTACAATAGTAATCACATACTTCACCGGCCGCTCCGGTTTTATTCCCCAATGACGTAATGCAATTGCAGAAACAGCACAAAATAATTTATGCGGCATGATACTTCTTTATAATCCTTTTCTTGGACTCGTAGCGCTCGTCCCCGTAGGGCCCCAGCCTCAGCGCCCTCAGCCGCTCACCCGCCTGGGCCAGATATTTTTCCCCCGAAGCTTTGTCGATCTTCCCGAGGGATATACCCGCTGCAGTCCCGGCAAGCTTTCCTTCCTCCATTGCCGAAGAAGCCTCTTCAATGCCTGCCACATCACCTGCTACATAAACCCCGGGTATGGATGACTCCATGAGCTCATCGTGCAAAGGCACAAACCCGCTGAGTTCCGGCAGATAGTCAAACGCCATACCCGCCATCCAGCACAGCTCGGAAAGAGGCCTCAGCCCCACAGCTATGCACACAAGATCTACATCAACCCGAAACTCACTGCCCTTTATGGTGTTAAAACTTTCATCTATACGGGCTATTTCCGCCCCGGTCACGTTTGTATGACCCTCTGCCCCGAGTATAGTGTGCCCGGTCAGGATCGGGATGCCCATCCGCACAATCTTTGACGCGTGAACCTGATACCCGCTCACCCGTGGGAGCGCTTCGATGACGGCAAGCACATCCGCCCCGGCCTGCAAAAGCTGGTAAGCAACGATCAAACCGACATTGCCTGACCCTACTATCAGGGCTTTCCCCCCGGGTAGAACCCGGTTGACATTGACCATTGTCTGTGCAGCGCCTGCACCCATTATGTTCGGCAGGGTCCACCCGGGAAAAGAAAGGGAGTTTTCCAGGGCACCGGTTGCCACAACTACTTTACCGGGCTCGAGTATATCCACCCTTTCCCCATCCGATATACCAATTTTCCCGTCAGGGAACAGCCCCCACACAACAGTGCCGAGCATGACATTTACTTTGTATTTTTCCGCGTCTCCCAGAAGCATTTCACCGATCTCGATACCCCTGACACCCGCAAGATGTTCCTCAGACCCGAAAAATCTGTGTATCTGTTTGAATAGCTGACCTCCGGCTGTTTGGTTTTCATCGATCAGCGTGACATCAACGCCGTGCTTAGCAGCCTCTATGGCGGCGCAAAGACCCGCGGGCCCGGCACCGATAACAGCCAGTTCAGTTTTCATGCGGTTTGCCCCCGTCTTTCCACTGACCGAGCCCCTTTTGGGTATTAATCACCATGTCGTTCTCAACCGGTGTAACACAAGTTCTCACATTCGGCGTGCCGTTTACGATCATGACGCAATCTGTGCATCTTCCGATCGCACAGAACACACCCCTCGGTTCACTATTTTTTGATGTGTATCTAAAGACTTTTATTCCTGCTGCCGTTAAAGCTGACGCGATCATCTCACCCTCAAACGCCTTTATTTCCTTTCCGTCCATTGTTATTTTAACTTCCTTCAATACAGGCTGGGGACCTAATATGGGGTGGTCTTTTACTCTCACGCAATTGCTCCCTCAGTTAGAAAATCATGGCAGACAGTCAGGTCGTACGGCTGGGGCCACTTTATTTTCGGTTTCCCGATAAACCTGCCGGGGTCCATGGACCCGATCGGCAGCGATGTCTGCTTTTCGCAAATGTACTCCGCTGCGAGCCTGCCCGACACTGCCGCCCATGACATCCCTGCCGGATACCCCGCCGTAATAAACAGCCCTTTTACACCGGGCATGGGACCGATCGACGGCATACCGTCGGGAGTGAAGCCCATGGCACCAACCCACGACCTTATTACCGACACACCTGAAAGACCCGGGAATATCACCGCAATATATGACATGACCCTCAGCACTTCATCCGCGTAGATCTTCTCGTCATAGTAATCGTAATCAGGGGGCCTCGCAGGGCCCGGGCCCCCGAGGTTGTAATTTCCGGTCGCCGTCTGGGTTGCCCCGTATGCAAAATCCCCAAGGCAGAGCATCTCAAAGGGCTGGGGCGGCAATTCGGGCAGCCGTTCAGTTACCATGGCAAGCTCCCGCACCGGTATCACTTCTATACCTTCGGTTAAAAGCGAGGCCCACCCGTTAGTCGCGTTCACCACATTTTCCGCTTCAATAACCGAGTCGTTTACCCTGACCCCCTGCACCTCGTTGTTTGTCATAATTATTTCATCTACTTTTGTATGAAGCAGGACCTGCGCCCCTAGTTTCTGGGCTTCCACAGCCTGCGCTCTTGCAAGCAGGAACGGGTTCAGGTTGCCGTCCTCCTTTCTCAACCGGGAACCGAAGATCAATTCGGGATTTAAATTGGGCATCTCAGATAGAGTCTCTTTCTTGTCAAGAAGCACAATACCGTCATCACCCAGCGAGTGCTGTATTTTCACAAGTCTTTCAAGATCATCGTATTCCTTTTCGCTGATAGCAATATCAAGGCATCCCACCTGGCGGAGCTGAAAGTCTATCTCAAAGGTCTTCTGATACTCTTTCATTATTTCTGTATTTGCCCGTGTAAACAGCAGCCTGTAATCTGTTTTATCGATATTCACGTCCCTTCCATAGCAGTGGACTATCATACCGCCGCATCTTCCTGTTGCCCCGGACGCAATGTTCCGTGCTTCACAGAGAATCACCTTTTTGCCTCTCGAGGAGAGGTGATAAGCCGCTGCTGTGCCTACGGCCCCACCGCCTATTACGACAACATCAGCTTTCTTAATCCTTCCTGCCATTAACACACCTCTCTGTTATAAATACCTTAACTGCTCTGGGCCCTGTTTACCACCTCGGCGATCTTCTTTTCAGCGTCAGGCGGCAGCGGCAGCGGCTTATGTTCCTCCAGGATCTTTTTTGCTTTGTCCCTGGCAGAATCAAGTATCCCTTTATTATCGGAGCTATCAAAAACCTCGTAGGGCCTTCGATCCATGATAGAGGACATCCAGTGCTCTTTAAGCAGGTTTTCTTTTGTGTGTCTTTCCGTCAGAAAACTTTTTCCCGAATGCGCGACTTTTTTAATAATGTCCATACTGGACATCACCGTCTCAACAGAAAAATCGATCCCCTTGAGAACACGACTCACGTAGCTGTACAGTTCGTCATCAACAACTATGCCCTCGAGCGATGTTGTCAGGACACTGTTTATAGTCCCCGCCGAGGAATATATAAGGTTGTAACCCGCAAGCGCGGTTGTCATTACTGTGGCCGCTTTCTCAAGACCGCTCTGCAGGTCATTCTGTTTCGAATCGGTCACGCCTGCAACAGCACAGGAAGGGATATCATAAAACCGGCACATCTGGGCGCAGTATATATAGTACAGACACCTTTCAGGACAACCCTCACTGACATCGCCTGTACGCATGTCCATAACCGTGGGTGCGTGGGTATAAAGTACCGGGCTTCCCGGGTTTACAAGCTGCACAAGGGTATTGGCGAAGAGCAGCTCGGCGTTCTGCTGGATCAGAAGGCCTGCAAGCGTAACAGGCGCTGTAGCACCCGATATCGGGTCGGTCTCTATTAGCAGCGGTAGCCCCAGCCGGGCGCATTCAAAAAGCACATCGCAGTTAGTGTCACCATAAGACAGCGGGCTTTTGAAACAGCAGACAAAGCTCACAAGATTGCGTTTGAGCACTTCATCACGGCTTCCAACAGCGGCTTCGAGCATATCAACGTGGTCCCTAACTTCGGCCCCGCTCTCAGCCTGGTTGATCAAATGCTTACCTGTATTTTTGATCATTGCTTCAAAGACCTTTATGTAAAGCCCGGTCTTCGGCAGATCTGATGGAGTGATCGGGTTTTGACACATTTCAAGATGATCAAGGGCATCCTGCAAAAGCACCATTTCTTCAAGATCTTTGTATGTACCCGGCCTTTGCTCCCCGCTCCACAGGTCGATCACTCTCACGCAGTTTCCGCTTCCTGTCGTGTGAACGTCGTTTCCACCTACAATAATATCCTCACGGGGGTCCCTCCCGCCCATTACAAAACGGCTTGGAGTCAGGCCCAATGCAGTCTCCACTACATGCTGGGGAACCCGGACTATCCCTTCCTTACCGCTGACGTCACAACCCGAGTCCTCGAGCAATTTCAACGCAGGTTCATAAGTGATTTTTACCCCAACATTTTCAAGAAGGCTGAGACTATGATGATGCCAGTTCTTGATATCTTCCTGAGTAAGGTATTCGAGCCCTCTTCCTCTGCCAAAATATCTTGCCATATCTCCTCCTGATCGTTCTGTTTTTTTAGCCCATGAACCTTTTTACGAGCTGGACAGCCATTTCCGCGTTCGCTCCGTAACCGTCTGCCCCGATCTCTTCGGCCCACTGCCCCGACACAGGCGCACCACCCACCATTATCCGCACCTTATCGCGGAGCCCTTCTCTAGTTATCTCTTCGATTATTGTCTTCTGCTCTCTCATCGTGGTTGCCAGCAGCGCCGACAGCCCGATAATATCCGGGTTTACCTCTTTGATCTTTTCAATAAAAGCCCTTGCAGTCACGTTAACACCGAGATCGATCACACTGTAACCGTTCATTTCAAGCATTGTTGCAACGATCGATTTACCTATGTCATGGATGTCCCCGAAAACGGTTCCAATAACAACAGTGCCCAGGCTTTCTTTCTTGATCTTCAGTTTGTCCAGCACCGGCTGGACAATTTCAAGACCCGCGTTCATCGCTTCCACGGCCATCATCAGGTCGGGAAGGAACAGGTCTCCGCAGCCGAACTTTTCCCCCACCACCCTGATCCCTGCGGATAGACCTTCGTCGATTATTTTAAGCGGATCCCGGCCTTCATCGAGCGCGGATCTGGCAAGCTCCGCGCAGGCTTCAACATCGCCATCCTCCACAGCCAGGATTATTTTATTAAAAATCTCTTCAGGCATCATCAGACTCCTTATTGTTATTCGCTTGCAGCTGTACTCACAACGATTTATGGTAACCTTTACATTTACACCCCATCAATCTTCAAATTTTTATCAATATTTAGAAAACGTTTACAGATTATAAATTACAATAAAGGGGACGTCAAGCATATTTTTAAATGCTGCCCTGTCGGATTGACGGAATTATTATTTCACCGATCGATGATCAGGGCGAAAATATAAAACTGCTTTCAGACAATAACGTTGAAAACGAAAAAAAAGAAATCCTGCGGACAGGGTTCGATCCACACATAATTGTTCGTGGGTCAGTGAGGAATATCAATTGAGAGCCGGGAGTACAATTAAATGTTATCCCATATCCTGATGTTCTCTATATTTTTGAAATGTTCGTCATAGGTAACTAATATTGAACCCGATTCTACTGTGTGAGCGGCTATCCAAATATCATTTACCGGTAATGGGACGCCTTTTAATTTTAGGTTATGTTTTATTAATCCAAAAATTTCGGAAGTTTCTCTTGTTCCATTTAATATATTTACCGCCGGTTTGGTGAGAAATAAATTCAGGTTTTGAATGTTTTCCTTCTCTTTTTCTCCTCCCTTAAATCCTGTAAATAATTCTCCCAGTACAAAAATAGACATGTACACTATATCTGCAATCCCCAACATATTAAGCACATCGTGGTCCCCTTTTAAGTAGCGCGAATACGCGTTTGTATCGAGTATTATTTTTTTCACTGCCGGTCACTTTGATCAATTTTTTCAAAATCAGATATCTTTTTTTCAAATGATTGATAGTCCTGTTCATCCCATACGCCGAATAAATCTTTATAGTCATCAATATTGCTTGTTTTTTTTTCCTGCTTAATACCAAGAGCTTTTTGTAATAAATATTTTATTGTCCTGTTCAAGCTTAAACCCTTTTCCTGAGCTTGTTTTCGAATCAACAGATCTAAAGCATCTTCAAGATTGTGTATTGTAATGGATTTCATCATACGCCTCTTTGAACCGTTATTAGACCATTATGGATCATAATATAGTTCATTATTGATTAAAAATCAATAATGAACTATATGCAAAACAAATGGATATCCAATTTTATCAGCAGATATATCATCGATTTACAGGAATCATTGGTGTTCAGCTCAAATCAAGAGATGTTTTGCATCTCATCTTCAATGAGGTCGAGGATGTGCTGGAAATTCTTGTTCTTCTCTTCGACCGAGACATTTACAAGCGGGCCCTCGTGTATCACATGCCCGCTGATGCCGACTTTCAGCCCATCGCCCCCTGCTGCGGAAACGGCCGTATCAAGGTATCCCATGTAGGCACCGTACCCGACGAGCGCCACCCCTTTTCCCCCTGAAGCACCCATCACGGTCGGGATGTAGTAGCTGTCATAAAGCTTTTTCACATCAGACTTGCCCCACACACTTC
>DRHN01000438.1 GCA_011049595.1 Spirochaetota bacterium
GAACTAATTAGTCGCGGTGAAACCGCTCAATAAAGTGAGTTGGTGCAACTTCAGGCTTGCCCGACTTTAAGCCGGGAGACCCGGAGTAGCACCAAGAACTATTTAAACGTTCCCCGGCTCTTTTCAGCAGTGCCGGGGAACCTAAGCATACTTCTTATTGACTACCTGATACCCTCCATAACCAGAGGATGCACAAGATCGATATTTGATGCGTCAACAAACCCGCTGCCGGTATCGGTATAGACCCCTGCAAATCCATATGCCTTGCTGAAACATACCTGCTGAACAGTTAGATAAGCCTGATACCATAACTGCTGATCAAAAACAACGCCCAGATAACCCGATTTTATAGCATCGGCCGTTGCAGCTGATAAATCAAAACCTGCGCCGTTTACATCACCGGGATTCAATTTAGCCGCTTCCATAAACGTTTTGATCGTTGAAGTCAAACCGCCGTGATCGGTTATTATCAGATCGACATCGGGATGTGATGAATAGTAACTTACGAATGTCGGAATGCCCAGAACATAATCAGCGTTTACGTCATCAGAAATTTCAATGTAATCGACAGTAACCCCGGCTTCCTCCAAAGCGTCGATCGAGCCCTGCCCCCTTACTCCCCTCTGCTCCTGAGCAAGAAGCCCCCACACCATGGCTCTATCTCCTTTTCCTAAATCCCACAGTTCGACACTTTTTTTTCCTAACGAATAACCGGACCCATACAGGTCAGAGCCGGCATAACCCATTCCTTTGTCCGCAAATTTCGCACGGATGTTTGGTAAATCCACGGCATATAGAGAAAATATGACCCCTTTATTGAAAGCTTCTTCGATCAAAGGCCCGAACGCGTCTTCACCCGGTATGCCGTTGCTGATAATACCATCCGGGCTCTGGGCCATCGCGTTTTTAAAATTAGCTATCATTTTTTCAGGATTCCACTCGGAAAAGTACACAGTCAGCTCGACCCCGAAGTCGTTCGCCGCAGCCATTGCCCCATTCATCAGTACCGTTGAGACAGGGTCCCCTTCTGTTCCGCCTGCGTCAAACCATATCTTGTACCCTTCAAAGTGTTTAGGTTCTGCAACTGCTGCTTTTTCTTCTGCTGGTTCTCCGGCTTCCTCAGGCACTGGGGCCTTTTTTTGGCATCCGGCACCTATTAGAAGCATTGAAACCGCAAATACGATAGCCATCATAAAAATAATTGTCTTTCTCATTTTAATTACTCCTTTTCCATAAAATTATTTTCTTTGATACAGCAAAGAGATCTGTTATGAACAGCAGAGATCTTTCATCTTCAGCTCAATTAAATCTCTATTTGTTAAAACAACACCATGTGAAAAACTACTACTTCAAGCTCAAAACTTGAGAATGTTATAACTATTTCCGCTTCACCTCCCTTTTTTGTAAAATTATAGTAAACAAACGCAATTATAAAATATTTAGCTCGCGCTTAAAAGCCCGCAAATGCATAAAAGCTTCTTAACACAATACGCAGAGACCTTGAAAAAGGAAAATTATTACACGATCGATCCCAGCATATGGAAATCTTCCTGTCCGCCCGTCTCACCGCAGGATCGACGTCTGATAAGCTTTACCGGAAGCTCAACGATTTGTGGGCTATCAATTTGTTTATTGTTTAATCTTTTTAACAGCATCTGGGCTGCGATTATACCCAGATTTTGCGTGTCCTGTGTAATTACAGTAAGCGGAGCCTCAAGAAAAGCCCCCCAAGGTGAATCATCAAAACCGAGGATAGCCAGATCCCGCGGAATATTCAATCCGGCCCGCCTTGTCTCGTATATCGCTGAGAGAGAAAGAAGATCCGAGCAGGCAAATATAGCCTCAGGCCTGCCCGGTTTTTGTAAAAGCTTTGCCAGTTTTACCCTTGCATTTTTAAACTCCGGATGCCCGACTATACACACGAGGCTTTTATCAACCTTGACACCGGATCTTTCATGCGCTTCGTAATATCCCTCCAGCCGTTCCCTTGCCGGTGCGATTTTCTGAGAAAACGTAAGCAGGGCGACCCTTCGGTATCCCAGCGCAAAAAGATACTCAGTCGCTTTTTTACCCGCGGCTCTGTTATCAGACACCACAGTATCAAACTCACACGTACCGAGACGGCGATCAATAACGACAACAGGAGTACCTGACTTTTTTATCGTTCGGATAAAGCCGACATTGCTATCGCCGCATGGAACCCACAAAAGTCCATCCACCCTTTTTTCTGCAAGCACTCTTAATATCTTTTCTTCTTTCGCGACATTTTCGTTGCTGTCACCGAGTATGATGGAGTAACCTCCCTTTCCCAGCGTTTTTTCTACTGCCGAAACAATGGGCGGGTAGAAAGGACTTGCGATACGCGGTATCAATAGGCCGACTGAAAAAGTTTTTTTCGCGGCCAGACTTCTCGCCACACCATGAGGATAATAATTTAGCTCGCATATTACTGCTTCCACACGCTCGATCAATTCCGGGCTTACGTATCTGGCACCACTGATAACATTAGACACCGTGGCCCGGGAAACACCGGCCCGTTTCACAACATCAATACTTGTCGCCAAACAGCCCCCCAATGGGTTTTTCATATTCAGTTACACGTGTAGTTACACGTGTAACTACACGTGTAACTACACGTGTAACTGATTGTATAAATAACTTGTATCTTTGTCAACAAAAAAAACAAAAAAACAAAAATAAAATATGTTTCATCATTTATATCTATCAAATATTTTTGTACCAATTCACTAACAGCAGGAGAGTAGAAGAAATTATTTTCTGCTTCTTTTAGAGGCGCCGGCAATAATTTTTAAATAATAATACTACGAGGTCTGGGTGTCTCTACCATGGCAGGTCGTGCATCCCAATGACCCATGGGTCGACCCAACAAAATCCACATTAACAAAAAAATCCAAAAATCGATACCTTTTGGGTACAACCGCACAGCCTTCGCCATCTTTCGAAAATATTTCTTTTTCCATTTTTTTTAAGAATAGATATCAGCTTCCCGGCAAGTGACAGCTTGAGCTCCCGGAAGATTCTTTGTGTGACAATCAATGCAGTTGTTCGATCCCTTTTGGGCACTGCCATCTTTTGGAGGATCAAAAGAAAAAAAAATAATTCGCAAGTTAACAGAAACGGAATTATTGGTGAAAGACTTTTCCGCATGATTCAGACCTTTCATTAATTTCAATAAACCACCTATCCGAACAGCTTCCCTGCAATCTGGGCCACGTGGCGTCCCTGAAAGCGAGCATCGGCTAAATCATTCGCGGTGGCAATGGGCACATCTGCAAGGGCCTTTTTTGCCCCGACCGCACCCATCATCTCCAGCACCTGATCCGGTAAAGTTTCAGGTACCTGAAACAGCTTGACTTCAGCTCCATCAACTTCCATGGCCCCTTCAGCGGCAGCCCTTGCCATCTGATACATATGGCCGTATAAGGAATAAAAAACAATGTGTATATTCATTAATTTCTCCTCGAGCTATCCTGAATCCCCAGGCCGAGCTTTCGGCACAATTGGCCGAGTGTTTGCTGCTCTTCCAGGGAGAGGATGCTCATCAATTTAGTGATAGTCTGTGCGTGGGGTGGAAAGATATCGCCGATGACGTTCCTCCCCTTTTCTGTGAGGCCGACAAGAAACTTCCGCCGGTCATCCGGGTCCCTGTGCCGTTCAACGAGGCCGGCCTTTTTAAGATTCTCAACCACAAGGCTCAAGTTTCCTTTAGTCCTCAGGATTTTCTGGCACAGCTGCTTCTGGCTCAAAGTGCCAAGATGAAGCAAAGCTTCGAGTACTCCGAACTGACTGTAGGTGATCTTCACGGTTGATGTTTTCCCTTCACGAAACTCGCGAGTAAGCACATTAACCGAGCGCATCAGCTTTATAAACGTGTCCAGCGCCACCCGTTGTTCCTCTGACCCGCTGTATTTTGAACTCACATCAACCCCACTTGGTTCAACTTTAAACTGTTTAATATTGAACAATATAAGTTTTATAATAAAAGTCAACAGATATTTTCAATGTAATTTTTGTCCTTAACCTGTTTATCGGGATCCCGGAATTTCCGCCCTGGAAAGCAGATTTTTCACTTTCCGGCAGTCTCTGTTCATCTGGCGAATTAGCTTGCCGGGGTTCTTGAATGTCTTTTCCGGACGGATATATGCAACGGGGACGACTTCCAGGGTCCTTCCATACAGGTTATCATTATATTCGAGGAGATGCACCTCCATCTTCTTCTTTTTCTCCCCAAAGGTGGGATTGACGCCGACATTTGCAGCTCCGGGCCGCCACATGCCCTCCTGTTCGATGCGCACCCAGACTGCGTAGATTCCTGCTGGAGGCAGGGTCTCTTCGGTAATATCCAGATTGGCAGTTGGAAACCCGAGTAGTTTACCGCGGTTTGCCCCCGGGACCACTTTTCCGCTTAAAACCTCAAAATTCGGTAGTATATTATGTATTATAGATCCAATAACAATCATTTTTAATAAAACCAACCATATAAAAAGTATTTACAATGTAAATATATTATTGACCTCATCGGTAAGTATACAAATTTTTATTCATATTCAAGATTATGCCCTCTTTGGACATTTTTTATAGGGAAGTAATTAAAGCTCATTAATATCTAACAATGTTTTCACATCTTTAAATGCATTATTCACAGCTCCGGCAACGGTTTTTAACTGAACCTGCAGTTTCTCACCCACGTTAACCCCTCACAACTTTGTTGCGCAGAATACCCAGGCCATCCACTTCGAGCTCAACAACATCACCCTCTTTCAGGAACTTTCCCATCTCAAAACCGCACCCGCACCCCTGCCTGCCGGAGCAGGTACCCGAGCCGATGAACTCACCCGGGTAGAGAGTTTCACTTCGGGAGACATAGGCGATTATCTCCTCGAATGTCCAGTGCATATCTGAAGATGTACCGCGAGACCACTCCTCATTGTTGACGCGGGCTCTCATATTCAGACGGTAAGGATCAGGCACCTCATCAGGTGTAACC
>DRHN01000439.1 GCA_011049595.1 Spirochaetota bacterium
ACGAAAAACGTAAGGAAATATTATGAGTGCGGAACAGGACACTGCGGAACGGAAACGGTGGGAGGAAGAACGTGAAAAAATTGCTTCAATGATCGCTCACGAAGTGCGAAACCGGCTGAGCGCCATTGTTACGGGTGTTGATATCCTGGAAATGGGGATTGTAAACAACCCCTCGGTTTACCGTGGGATAAGAGAAGCTGTGCAAAAAATACAGGAGGTGGTGACCCGTTTTTTAATTTATGCCAGACCAGGTATACCGGAACTTATTAATGGAGATATTAACCTTTTTCTGATGGAGGTAACTACCAATTTAGAAAGCGAAAAAAGGTTCAGCAGGGTTAAATTCGAAAAGGACCTCACCGGCGAAAGCATTAAAATACCATTTGATAGGGACATGATGCGACAGGCAATGATTGACATCGTGTTAAACAGCCTCGATGCTATGCCGGACGGCGGTATATTGAAAGTCAGATCCGCAAAAAAGGGTGCTTTCATTGAAGTCCGGGTAATTGACAATGGGATTGGAATACCCCGGGATAAACTGGGGCAGATCTTTCAGCCTTTTTACACAACAAAAAAGGAAAATATTGGGCTCGGGCTCTCTATTGCCGAAAATACAGTGAAAGTTCACAGGGGAAAGATAGAGGTGAAAAGCGAGAAACAGAAAGGCACCCGGGTATGCATTTTATTACCGCTGGATAAAAAGAAGGAGTAGCTGTATGGTAACAAAACCGTACATATTGGTTGTGGATGATAAAGAATGGGAGAGAAAATTCTTAAAGGAGTTTCTCGAAGAAAGCGGTTATAAGGTGGATGAAGCTGGAGATGGTGAAGAAGCAATAGAAAAAATAAAAAACAATACCTACGATCTTGTAATAACCGACCTCAGAATGGGGGAACAAAGCGGATTCGACGTACTGAAAACTGCAAAAACACAGAGCTACAAGCCCGAGGTGATAGTGATAACCGCGTACGGCACAATAGAGTCGGCCGTTAATGCTATCAAGCTCGATGCGTTTGACTATCTAACTAAGCCGCTTGATTCAAAACGGGTGCTGATAACCATAGGTCAGGCGCTCGAACGCAAACTCCTGAGAAATGAGGTGCAAAGCCTTCGCAATCAACTGGAAGAGAAGTACAGCCGTAAACGCATCGTTGCCGAAAGCGATGAGATGCGAAAAATCCTTGAGGTCATAGATCTCGTAACAAGGACCGACTCTACCGTTTTGATAGAGGGTGAGAGCGGGACCGGCAAAGAACTGGTCGCGCGTGCCCTGCATTTCAGCGGCCCCAGAGCTCGCAAACCGTTTATCACGGTGAACTGCGCTGCCCTTCCCGAACCGCTTCTTGAAAGCGAGCTTTTCGGTCATGTCAAAGGCACATTTACAGGCGCCGTAAAAGATAAAAAGGGGCTTTTTGAAGAGGCTGATGAGGGCACACTTCTGCTGGATGAAATTGCAGAAATGCCGATGTCGATCCAGGTAAAGCTGCTCCGGGTGTTACAGGAAGGAAGCATCAGAAAGGTTGGAGGGGCTGCAGAAATAGATGTTGACG
>DRHN01000440.1 GCA_011049595.1 Spirochaetota bacterium
AACTGGGGCGGTTAATGCGTCTCGCGGAAAAAAAGGGAAGTGCTCGCCGTTGCCATCGGTGAGTTTACCGATTCCGGTTATTTTCATGTTAAATACGCCGGAAAGACTGTGTGCTATCTGGACCTGGGGTTCCTTCATTCAAATATTCCTTTTGTCCTTGAAGCCAGGTGGATTGAGCCTGAAATTACGGAAAAAGAGCCTGATGCAGGCAGGACATTTTCTGAAATCATAACGGAACTGGTGTCAGATCTGAATGCGTGCAGCCGGGAGCCCATAATCCGCAGATATGACCATGAAGTGGGGGGTAAGACGGTAATAAAACCTCTTGTCGGGACCGGGGGGCACGGCCCGTCTGACGGAGGCGTAATAGCACCGGTGGCCGGGGATTCAAGGGGGTTTGCCCTGTCGGCAGGGATCAATCCCTTCTATTCCAGGATAGACACCTACAACATGGCAGCTCTTTGCGTGGACGAAGCTCTCAGGAACGCTGTCGCGGTGGGCGCCGACCCGGACCGTGTCGCTCTTCTGGACAACTTCTGCTGGCCTGACCCTGTCTATGACGAGGAAAAAACACCCGACGGGAAGTTCAAACTGGCGCAGCTTGTCCGTGCGGCGGAGGGGTTGTATGATACTGCCACAGCATATAAAACTCCGTTCATATCGGGTAAAGACAGTATGAAGAACGATTATAAAATAAAGAACCACAAGATAAGCGTTCTTCCTACGATACTCATATCAGCGATAGGTATAGTACCCGATACAACGAAATGTGTGACGTCTGATTTCAAGATTGAAGGTGACCTGATTTATCTTATGGGGGAGACGGGAAGGCACATGGGGCAGTCGCTTTTTTACAGGATTTACGGAGGAGTGTCCCGGACGGTTCCTGTTGTTGACACCGGGGCTAACATGAAGGTTTACAGGGCTTACCATGGAGCTGTGAAAGCGGGCCTTGTTGTGAGCGGTCACGACCTCTCTGAGGGCGGGCTGGCCGTGGCTGTTGCTGAGTCCTGCATAGCCGGCAGTATTGGCGCCTGCATAGATCTGAGTTTGACAGACGAAAGTGATCTACTATCTGATAAGGAGCTTCTTTTTTCAGAGTCTTCAGGAAGGTTTCTTGTGAGCGTGAACCCTGACCTGGAACCCGGGTTTCTCGGGTATATGAAAGGAGTGAGAACACAAAAAATCGGAAAAGTGATACCTGAAAAAAAGTTACTGGTAATCGGGAAAGCTAAAGAGGGGCTCATTGACGTAAGCGTTACAGAGCTTACTGATGCTTTTAAAAACCCGTTGTATTCGGTACTTGGCATGAAAGTTTAATACATTATTGCCCTGTTTCGGCTGCAGGCTGAAGTAAAAAAACGGGGAGGGGAGCGGATTGAAGAATACCGGACCACAGGCGCTGGTTTTAACAGGTTGCGGGATAAATTGCGATTACGAAACCGCTGAAGCCTGCAGTCTTGCCGGATTTTCAGCCCGCAGGGTACATATCAATGATGTCCTCGAAAGCGGCAGAAAACTCCTGGGCAACAAACTTGTTGTTTTTCCGGGCGGTTTTTCTTTCGGAGATGATCTGGGGTCGGGAGTGGCATTTTCATCAAAAGTACGGTTCTCAGTGTTAAAAGACGGTAAAAAACTGTACGATTTGCTGATGGAATACGTACAGAGAGACGGGCTTGTTCTTGGTATCTGTAACGGATTTCAAATACTTGTACGGCTGGGCATGATACCGGCGGCCGACACCATTTACGGCAGACAGCTTGTTACACTCGCCCCAAACCGGGAGGGTTACTTTATTGATAGATGGGTAAAACTCAGAGTGGATGAAAGTTCCCCCGCTATATTCACCGCGGGTATCCGCACTCTGGATCTACCGGTAAGGCATGCAGAAGGGAGGTTTGTTTCGGGGAATAAAGAGACGCTGAATTTGCTGATCAAGCAGGGCCTCGTGTCTTTAAGATACTGTGACGAAAACGGTGAACCTGCCGCGGAGTTTCCGCAGAACCCGAACGGTTCTGAAGACAGTATAGCGGGTATATGTGACCCAACCGGGAGGATATTCGGCCTGATGCCCCATCCGGAGGCGGCCGTAAGTTTTTACCTGTATCCGGATTGGACAATGAGAAAAGAGCGCGCCGCAAGGAGCGGGATCAGGCACCCTGCAGCAGGTGACGGGTATTTGATTTTTAAAAATGCCTGCAAATATGTCGGTTGAATAAAAAATGGTAATTATTTATATTATTTTAGTAGGTTTGTGCATGGCAAGCTTTGTCGGCAGCCTTTCCTACAGGGTGCCCCTGGGTATTTCCGTGGTCGCCCCGCGCTCATTCTGCGTGCACTGTAAAGAAACTATAAAACCGTATGACCTCGTTCCCTTTTTCAGTTATCTTATTTTACGGGGCAGATGCAGGAGTTGCGGGAATAGAATAGCATTAAAGTATTTTGCGGCGGAGATATTTGTCCCCCTCGTGTATGCCGGCATGTATATTAAATACGGTACGGGGTATGATTTTTTTATTTACTGCTATCTCATAACTGTTCTGGTCTATCTTTCGCTGGTCGACCTGGACCACAGGGCCCTGAGTATCCATGACATAATATCCTGCTACGCCGGGGGCATTTCTTTTATAATCCTGTCCGCGGCCCGGAAGATCCCCCGCTCACCTGTCCAATTCCTGTACGGCGCTTTGTCGGCGTCAGTGCTTATCGCAGTCAGTTTTGTCATAATCCTTGTCCTGAAAAAACGCAGCCCGATGGGCGCCGGGGACTTGATGGTCATCCCCGGGGTCGGGCTTCATTTCAACGTGATTGAAGTTGTCAGGGTCCTTGTTTTTTCTTCCGCCATTGGGGTTATCGCGGGAGTGATCCTGTTTATTGCGAAAGTAGTTGAAAGAAACTACAGATT
>DRHN01000441.1 GCA_011049595.1 Spirochaetota bacterium
CCGGACTATTTAGTTCTTGGTGTATTGTCCGTCAAGAACCATTTTAGAAAATAATATGAAAAATATTTATACAAAGAATCTCAGTTTCAGCTACGCCTCAGGAAAGAACAACCATTTGGATGTCCTGGACAATATTTGCCTGGAATAGGCGCCGGAGATTTTATCGTTGTGCTGGGAGAATCGGGCTGCGGGAAAACAACTCTTTTAAATCTTCTCGCAGGGTTTTTAACACCAACACGAGGTGATGTCTATATTGATGATACCAGGATCACCGGGCCGCATTTTTCAAGGTCTTTGATTTTCCAGAAACCCCTTCTACTCCCCTGGCTTTCGGTAAAGGAAAATATAGCTTTTGGGTGCAAGCTCCGTGGGGACACCGCACAGCTGTCCGGGCGTGTTGAAAAATATATCACGATGATCGGGCTCAAGGGCTTCGAGCAGTCCTCTCCTGACTCGCTTTCCCTCGGCATGGCCCAGAGAGTAGCAATCGCCAGGTCTCTCATCGGGAAACCCGAGGTGCTTCTTCTGGACGAACCATTTACGGCCCTTGATTTCAACACCAGGTCACACCTGCAGGACGAGCTCGTAAAATTATGGAAACAGCTGCATTTTACGGCAATTTTTGTAACCCACAGCATAGCTGAAGCCCTGAAAGTGGGGCAGAAAATCATTATTTTAAGCTCGAGGCCTGCCCGTGTGTTACATTTCATTGACCTGAACTCAGATATACCCAGAGACTTGAACGATGAGAAAATCGCCTCTCTGAAATTAGATATCCAGGAAAGATTTGAATCCATGAAAAAAAGACAGCAGGAGAAGACAGATGGAAAGTGAACCTTGTACACTTATTACTGCCCATACCGATATGGCTGCGGTACAACAAAGGGTACCCGGTCAAAGTAATAGCCTGGAACCATACCAACGGCAGCGCGCTTACAGTTGGGCCCCGTTCCAATATCCAGTCTTTTGCAGACCTGGGGAAAAAACAGATCGCGGTACCTTACTGGTACTCCATGCACAACGTTATTTTACAGCTCGGGCTCAGGAAACACGGTTTGAAACCTGTAATAAAACCGCAGAACGCCAAACTCGCGGTGGATGAGGTGAACCTGTTTATTCTTCCGCCCCCCGAAATGCCGGTAGCTCTGGCTGGGAACAAAATAGACGGCTATATAGTGGCTGAGCCTTTTAACGCACTGGCCGAGGAAAAGTTAAAGGCGAAAATAATGCGATTCACGGGTGACATTTGGAAAAGTCACCCCTGCTGCACTGTGGTCATGAACACGAACCCGGACTGGATAAAAATGGCTAAAAATCAGGGTGCAAGCGACAGTCAGCTTTTGTTCAAGGTCGTATTTCCGGCTTCTGTTCCCTACATCATAACAGGTGTCCGTCTCAGCTTAGGGGTTGCCTGGATAATACTGGTCCCGGCTGAAATGCTCGGCACGTCCAGCGGCCTCGGATACCTCATAAACGATGCCAGGGACACAATGTCCTACGACAATCTGATGGCGGTTGTGATTGCCATAGGTATCATAGGTTTCTGTATAGACAGCCTGTTTCAGGTAATAAAAAGGAAGTTTGAATGGAAACCGAGAAAAAATATGTTCATGGGGTGACTACCGCCTAATCCGCGGCTATCATCCTATTTCCGCCTTCCTCTCTGGCTTTATCAAGACATTCCGAAGAAGCATCAATAAGGTCAGCGGGGGAAGAATCAGGTGTTGGTGCCGAGCCCGCTATCCCCAGACTTATCGTTACATGGTCTGCTTGTGCGGATTTCAGGTGCTCAAAACCCTGTAATTCGACTCCATCCCTCATCCTTTCAGCAACAAAAACAGCATCATTTTTATTCGTCTGCGGCAGAACAACAGCAAAATTGCCTTCACTGTAATGCACTACAAAATCCGGCACTCTCTTCGCCGAGCCGGCCAGCACTGCGGCAACCTTTCTGAGCAGTTCATCACCTGCCGGCCGGCCGTAACATTCAATATACTCCTCAAAGGAATCAATTTCTATCATTAGCAGGGAAACTTCTCCACCGGAGCGTATACAGCGCCTCCATTCAAGCTCGAGAAATTCACCGAACCTGCGGCGGTCCGGGAGCATTGTAAGACTGCCGGGAAAGGAAAGATCATTCAATCTGGCTGTCAGCTCTTCAAGCTGCACTCTCATCTTCCCGAGCTCTTCATCCTTTTGCCTGAGAAGCTGTGTTTGTTTTTTTAAAAGTTTCTTCTGAATGTAAAATTCGGTGAACAAGTTCATCTTGTTTCTGAGAACGGCCATTGTGATCGGCTTGGATATACAGTCAATCACTCCCGACTCATGCTCAAAAAAGGCAAACTCTTTTTCCATACCCTCGGGTGAAAGGATTATTACCGGTGTATCTCCCGCAATTTTACCGATATACCCGGCTGTTTCAAGAGCTTTCTTTTTTTGCAAACCGGTATTAACAAAAATAAAAGCGAACTCCTGCTCCTTAATTAAGATTTGGGCTTTTTTCCCTGAACTGACCGAGGTGATATTTAAATCATGACTCTCAAGGAATTTTTCCAGGGACAAAAGGTTTTCCCGGTCCTCGTTTACTATCAGTACGTTAATCGAGTATTTTTGCGGCATCGTCAATCCTCACCTTCGAGCTCATTGTACTTTTTACTGCTGTTGTAACTCTTACTCACCGGGTATTTTTTATTATTTAAGCTCAACTTTGCTCTTACCGCTTCCGACAGGTCGATCCCGGACTCATCGCTCAGGTACAGGAGGTATATCAGGATATCGGCAAGTTCATCTTTGACTTTTTGTTTTCCTTTTTCTGAAGACAGAAGCTGTCGGACACCGGATCCCGATTTCCACAAAAACAGTTCCTGGAGCTCGGCTGATTCAACCGCAAGCGCAATTGATAAATTTTTTGGGTCGTGGAATTTCTTCCAGTTTCTTTCATCCCTGAATTTTTTTACTTTCATTTTTAACTGCTCAATGGTTGAACTGTCGTCCATCATTTTTCCTTATTTAAATGATTAATACCGGATTAAATACCAGTTTTTTCCATTCCTGTTAAACAGAGCAAAATCCGATATTCAGCCACGAGCAGAGACTCTCCAGCCTGTTCTTGACATGCCCGGGAACCACAACCCAGTGCTGACTCACACCGATCTGAACTGTCCTTTCGCAAAACACTTTTACCGGCTTTTCAATTTTGCAGAAAAGATGGCAGGTGCCTTCCATTTTCGGCGGACCCTCGAGTGAATATCCCTCGAATACCGTCCACCTCAGCTTGTCGCCGTTATAAACGCAATTAACCGCAGTAACAGGCCCGGGTTTATATTTAAAATACGCACTCGCGCCGGTAAAAACGTCGGAATTTTCATATTCGATATCGTTTACGATCCTTACAGGCTGATCTTCATCAAAATTGCTGACATTATGATAACCGGGGTGCCCCATGAGAAGGGCGTTTTTTTCAAGGTCTGCTGTATATGTCTCTGTATAAAAGGGCACATCCCCTGTAAAAAGCTGCAGCACGTACATCGCGATCCCTGCGGCAACATCGGCCTCCATGTTTACTACAATACCTGAACCGGCAATTTCAGGGTTCGGGAGGCAGGGGCGCAGACCAAAACAGTTGTGCATTTCATCAATGACGTCGTTCATCACAAAAATATTTATCCGTTCTTCAAGAAGGATTTTTTCCATAGCGATGGCGTACTTGATCCCTTCGTTGAGGTTCTTTTGGTTTATTTCTATCTCATACCCCTCGTTTCTCAACCTGCTCTCAAACTGTCCGATCTCCCCTTCTGTGCACGCATCCGCTACCTCCTTAAACCGGGACAATTCGAGATATTTCAACTCCACTCCGTACAGATCTCTTATCCTGAACTCATCCACATACGTAGTGGACATCACGTCGCACCGGAATGGCAGCACCCCGCATCGAGCGTTTTTCAGGCTTTTCAGGACAGACAGCGCAAGACAGTGCTCGTTTATCTCATCATAAACGTTCATGTCGCGGTAATACCCGGAAACCGTCCTGTACTCATAGCCTTCTCTTTTAAGGAACCCGCTCCACTGAAGCATCGCTACCATTCCCGAGCCTTTCAGCATGTCCTGATACCCGACAAATTCTGAAAGGGTATTATAAGGGAGGAATAAACATACAATAAATGGAAGCTCCGGCAGCTCATTTAACGCGGCCCTTATCAACTGGTCTTCAGCCCACATTAGGGGCGCGATAATAATACCATCGGCCCCTGCCGACCTTATTTCAGCTGCCGCACGGTCGGATTCTTCCTTTGAAAAGATAACCCCGCTATATACCGGCTCCAGAAACGACGATAGGTTCTGTATTATTTCCTCGCCGATCCCGTCAACCTCACCGGTGATGCTCGACGAAGATGATTGAAGACCCACATCCCTGAACCACCCGGATGTAAAAAATAAGATGCCCATCTTTGGTTTTACACCCATAAACCCTCCGGTTATTTAAATTGCTGAATAGCAATAAATTAATTTTTATTTGGCAGTCAGGCAATGAGAAAAATATAGCTCGATAAACCTGTTTTCATAATAAACCAAAAAACGCCCTCACTCTTTATAGTTTTTCCTGATCAAACAGGCCGGTTCCCCATTTGGGCCAAAACAGTCTTCTTTATTTAATTTTTAACAGCTTATTCAGTTCTTGATAACTTTTCCTGATCAAACAGGCCAATTCCCCATCCGGGTCCAGAAGGCAGACATCCTTTAAAACAAGATCAACCCCGCCTCGGTCAACTTTTTTCAAAATCTCAACAGCAGATTTATCACGCCTGTCATCGTACCTGATGGCCGCCGCAATACCCAGGGCAAGGTTGGAGGGCACAATCCCGTATGAGATAGCTAAATTTGCGGCTCCCACAAGCCTTTCGTCATGACCCAGTTTCCGGACAGGGTCCCGCGCCCCTCTTTCCACTGTGTCCTTCAGGCCTTCGTTGTCAAACCTCCGGACCAGGTCCTCTCCATATTCTCTGTTTTCAACCTCAGTAAAACCGTGCTTTCTACAGAGAGCAATGGCTGACTCTTCCATGGATGCTAAAAGCCTTTTCCTTACAACACCGTCCCTTACCGCTTCGAACACGTGTCTGTACCCCTTCTGGTAACCCCAGTAGGAGCACAGGGCGTGCCCGGCGTTGTGCATAAACAGCTTTCGTTCTACAAGAGCTTCAAGGTTGTCGTGCGGTATCATTCCGGTTATTTCAGGGACCGGTCCCTTGAAACCGTTTTTTGCGACAGGCAGACGGCTGTACTCTTCAGCTTCGATCAGCATCCCGGGCCCTTCCTTTTCAGTTATGTCCGGTACCATCCTGCTCACCACCGATTCAACAAGTCCAAGATATTTTTCGGCATATGGTCTTATTTCATCTTTTAAATTCTCAAATATATAGTTCTTGAGGGTCGCCGCGGGATGCGGGAGGTTTTCACAGATTATTATATCCAGCGGAGCTTTGACTTTCAGAGCAGCCCTTTTTTCGATACCAAGCGCGATCAGCGACGAGACAGGTTTCAAAGCTCTGGCACCTACGGCTGTGGCCGCGAGTTGGACTCCTGCCAGCGCATCAGTTACCAGATCCACATCCCCGGCGTCGATGCCTGCAATGTTTTTAACTTCTATCAATCCGCCGGAATCTTCGACGCTGTCCTCATCAAAAAACCCGGCCTTCAGGATCTTTATTCTGTAGGCTTTATGATGATTTATTTTTGAAATCAGTTCCCTGTCAACATCCACAAAAACTGTCTCGTAGCCGGACCGGTAGAAAAGTTCACCGAGAAAACCCCTCCCTATTTTCCCAGCGCCGAACTGTATGACTTTTTTCATATAACCCCCGGGTAAAGAAGTGCGAAACTGCTGTGTTCAATTAGGTCCTGGTGACAACTTCGTTCACCACTAAGCCGGGCAAGCCCGGAGTGGCACAAAGAACTAATTAACCTGTTTTCCGTTTTTTACAGGAAGCCCTTATTTTTGTAGTACATCCTGGCTTCCTCGAGTATGTTATCTATCTCCCTGTCCTGGTCCTCCGGCAGCGGGGGAACTTTGTGGGTTTTAAGGATCTCTTCCATCCTGGACTTTGCGTAATCGAGCGCGGTTTTTTTGCCCCCGCTCAGCCATTCCGGATAGGTCGACCTGTCAGCAGCCACCGGCTCGAACCGCTGGGCCCGCCAGGTCTTTCTTGTGTGTGTCTTTCCCAGATAGGAGCCCGGTATGGGGCCTACCTCGTCTATGAGGTCAAGGGCCATTGTTTCGTCGTTCACCCTGAACCCTTCCATAAAACGTCCAACCCACGTGGCTATGTCGTCGTCAAGCACAGCCATAACGGGGTGATAGGTGTACTCACCGTACACACCGCCGTGCAGCA
>DRHN01000442.1 GCA_011049595.1 Spirochaetota bacterium
CAAGCAATCGGTGAGACCCGGCGAAAAATTCCATGTGGGAGTGCGTGTACGCAACTATAAATAATGTTGTAAATGGAAAAATAAGTCTGGAGCTGCTCCGGAAATGGACTTCAGAGCCGGTTGCGAGGTTTGTGGAACTTATGCCTGGAAAAGAAACCGGGGTTTCATTTGATATACGTGCTCCCGTAAACTGGACCGGCAGTCAAAGGCTTGCAATCGCTGCCGATATACAGCTTGACGGCACCACGGTCGGACAGATCGCCGAAACGATTGTCCGCGTGGACGATAATGATTATTAGAAATCCATCCCTGATGGTCTTTGCTACCGCAGCAACGTTGATCCCCGTAAACATTCGAGCGGCTCGAATATATCACTTATCGATGAAGGTATTGTCGTGCCGCATGTATCACAGAACTGTTCCAGATTATTGAGATCGGTGATCGGCAGGATCCCTGGGATAACTCGCAACGTTACCCCCTCTGCCCGTATGCGTTCCATATATTCGGTGTAAAGGTTATTATCAAAGGAAAGCTATGTGATGACAAATTCAGCGCCGGCATCCTCTTTGACTTTGAGGTATTTGCTGTCCAATTTTTTTTGCGGAGTGAGGATATGACCTTCAGGAAAACCGGGTACACCGATAGTGAACCAGTCACCATAATGCTTACGGATAAACTCGATAAGTTCATAACCGTATTTCAGCTCTTTTTTTTTGGCAGGCCTGTAGTAGGGTTCATCTTTTGGGGGATCTCCCCTCATTGCAAGTATATTCCGCACATCCGATCGCCTCATTTCATCGAAAGTAAGTCTCAATTCATTAGGGGATTGTTTTACGCAGGTGTAGTGGTGGATCGCAGGTTTGGCAAATCGACCCTGAAATTCCTTTACAATTTCGAGTGTTGATTTACTTGTCGACCCGCCCGCACCGTATGTAACAGAAAAGAAATCCGCCCCAAGCTCCGAAAAAACTCTTGCCGTTTTGTACATTCTTACCATACCTTTCGGGGTCCTGGGCGGGAAAAATTCAAAAGAGAACGTCCGCTCTTTTTTATTTAATGCTTCAATAATATTAACAACCTGACCAAATATACAATACATATATTATATAATTACTAAGATAGTAACATTTTGAAATTGAACCAACGGATATTTTATTTCATTGACGAATTGAAATGACATGGTTAAATATGAGAAATCAGCCAACCTTTTTATCAAGAGCAGGGGTCAGGAGAGAGATAATGACAGCCGGAAAAAAAATCACAATGGGCGAGGAAGGTCTCGAGGTACCTGACACACCAGTGGTACCTTTTATAGAGGGTGACGGCACAGGCCCGGATATCTGGGCTGCGGCCGTAAGGGTGTTCGATGCTGCGGTGGAAAAAAGCTATAACGGGAATAAAAAGATTATATGGAAAGAGGTGTTTGCAGGGGAGAAAGGGTACAAAAAAACAGGGTCGTGGCTGCCGGGGTCCACTGTGGAAGCTTTCAGAGAGCATCTCGTGGGCATAAAAGGCCCCCTCACCACTCCCGTCGGGGGTGGTATCAGGAGCTTGAATGTAGCCCTGCGGCAGAAGCTTGATCCTTATAAATAGACAGACTGATTTCTCATATTTAACCATTGTCATCCTGATTCGTCAATGAAATTCCCCGCACTTCGTCAGCAGGACCTCTATCAGGAGCTATACACCTTCTATCCGGCTTGAAATAAAAATGTGTCGGATCAATAAATCGACGATATGCGTTTCTCAACTGCCCGGTTTCTGCCCGATTTTTCGGACTCCTGCCATGATCCATACCGCTCGAATGTTTACGGGGATCAACGTTGCTGCGGTAGCAAAGACCATCAGGGATGGATTTCTAATAATCATTATCGTCCACGCGGACAATCGTTTCGGCGATCTGTCCGACCGGGGTGCCGTCAAGCAGTATATCGGCAGCGATGGCAAGCCTTTGCCTGCCGTTCCAATTTACAGGGGCAAGTATATCAAATATAGCCCCCGTTTCTTTTCCAGGCATAAGTTCCACAAACCTAGCAACCGGCTCTGAAGTCCATTTCCGGGGCAGCTCCAGACTTATTTTTCCATTTACAACATTATTTTTATAGTTGCGTACACGCACTCCCACATGGAATTTTTCGCCGGGTCTCACCGATTGCTTGTAAGGAACAAATCACACCCGGAAAGGATCGATATCCGCCCACTTCTCCGACTCCGGTAAAAGGCGGTCAAAAAAACCCAGCAGTTTTCCGGTGCGGCCCTCGAAGGTTTTCAGCTCCTCCTTTGACGCTTTAAAAACCGGTCCGTGGCCCGGGGCGATCAAATCCGGTTCGAGTGTAACAAGTATTTCGGCGCATTCTTTATGGCTTTCATACCTGTGATAGTTTCGAAATACAAGCGGGCAGGTCAGAACCTTACCATCAGCACTGCCCGGGAAAAGGCTGTCGCCGGTAAACAGGACCTTTTTCCCGTCTATTTTCAGCATGCACAGCTAACATTTTGCGTATATTAGTCATATTTGGCATGATTTCATAGAGAATTTAGCTTTTCTAGCTTAAATTCATCATATATTTCATTGGGATAATAATGGTTCAAATAGTTCTTGAATATTTAATATGGAAAATTTTCTCAATTAAAATAATTGATTCTCCGCAGTAAATGGTTTATTTTACAAATATCGGCAACCAGCTTAAAATAATTTGAATTATTGATTTCCTGATACTCAGGAGTAAACTATGGAGAGAAAATTCACACTTGAATACTGGAAAGACGATGGATGGTACGTCGGAAGAATAAAAGAAGTTCCGGGTGTATTCAGTCAGGGTTCTACTTTAGCGGAATTAGAAGAAAACATAGCTGACGCCTATAAAATGGTACTTGCAGAAAAAGACGAATATATTCCTTCAGTTGAAATAAAAGAAAAGGATGTTTCTTTACAGATTTGAAAAGAAACCAATTTATCAAAGAACTTGTAAGAAAAGGTTGCTATTTGAAACGCCGCGGCAGTCGACATGATATGTATGCCAATCCAAAAAATGGAAGTATTGTTGTAATTAAAAATGCAACATATCCAACAGCAATGCCAATAGCTGCATAAATATTTTATGGCTATTTGGTAAATCAGCATTTTAATCATTCTTTTTATTTTGATTTGTCCTACTAATTATTACCCTGCCACCAGCATCTAAGATGGTGTTGTTTAAACTTTTAGCCCATGATAGATAACGATGGTGTTTCCTTTCAGTATTTTTAAATCCTGGAATAAGAGACGCCATTTCCTTCCAAAAGTTTTTAGCTGATAAAGGTCGCTGTCCATTGTCCTCAATCCATTTTTTATATACCTTATAAACTTCTCTACAATCTTGTGGATCAGTATTTGGTACAAATGTGATATTGTCGGCATTGATCACTCAGGGGCTTTCTTCCAGAGTACTGGATATATGTATAGACAGTCACCAGATATTTATTTCTCCCGGGATAATCAACGAGGTTTTAGAAAAACTATTGTTAAAATTCAGGGTAAAAGGTCCTGAATTAAAAAGAGTAAAAGATTTTTTGCTGAATGTATCGCATCAAATTAACCCTAAAGGTCGCATACCGATTATCTGCGGCGACAAAGATGATAATAATATTCTTCATCTATCTGAATTTGTTGATGCTGATCTAATAATTACCGGTGATAAAGATTTATTGGTTTTAAAAAAATATTCTAATACAAAAATCATTAATCCAAGAATGTTTATGGAGAAGTTGTATTATTAATGTAAAAATCATGACTGAGCATAAAAATTGGTTTTGAGGTATTAAAGACAAATGAATATGGGTAGTAAAGTGAAAAAATGCATCCTGTTAATCTCGATGTAAGCACGACCGAAATATTTATTTGCATAAGTTTATCGTTTCAATCTATAATATTAATATGAGGTGCTATTAATAAAATCCGGCCTATTTATAGGGTAAAAAAGTTGGAAGACGAAAATAGAACGATACCTGAATTGACAAAGGAGATAAACGCACTTCGTCAAAAAATAAAGGAGTTCGAAAAGTCGGTCATCGAGCACAAACGAATAGAGGACCTGCAGCGTATTCAGCGTGATATAGCCATATCACTTGGCTCTACCAGTGTGCTGACAGATGTGTTAGACCGGATACTGGAGGCAGCCTTCCGGATAAACGGGATCGATTGCGGCGGTGTGCACGTTGCTGACAGGGCTAACGGGGACCTGACCCTCATATCTCACAGCAAGTTTCCACGGTCCCTCGTGGAGAGTTTTTCTTTTTGTCCTGCCGACTCTCCCCGGGCACACTATTTGAGATTTACAAAACCCGAATACGGTCCTTACAATGAAATCTTTAAAATCAGCGGCGGAGTATTGAAAAATGAAGGTATACTCGGCGCGGCGATCATCCCGGTAAAATATAACGGGCAGCTTGTCGCCGTCCTCAACCTTGCCTCCAGGACTTATGATGAAATTCCTGTCAACGCGCGTACAGCGCTGGAGGCTATAGCCGCTCAGATCGGGGGTGTGATTGCGCGTGTCAGAATTGAGGAAGAACATGAAAAGATTATCAAGGAGCTCAAAAAAGCGCTCGATAAAGTGAAGACTTTGAGCGGATTGATCCCGATATGCGCGAACTGTAAAAAGATACGTGATGACAGAGGATACTGGACCCAGGTTGAAGAATACGTGAGAGATCATTCGGATGCCGAGTTCAGCCACAGCATCTGCCCCGAATGCATGAAATTGCTCTATCCTGATTTTACAGGTAAGGAGAGCGCTTAATAAAAACCCGCACAAGTTAATTCGTAAACAATGATTGCATAAAAGCAGCCTGCCCGCTTACTATTTCACTGCGTTTTAAATCATATCAAGAGTCAGGTTAGTTAACAAATTACATTATTAAACAAAGTTTAAAAAATAACTTGACAATCTAATCAAAAAATATAAAATATTAACAGCTTTTATTAAAAGAGAGCTGTCTATATGCCTTCGATCGGAAAACCGGGGTCCTTAAAACTGTCGAACAGAAAAGCGATCTTGAACATGCTCAGGAATTCGGGAGTATTGTCAGTTGCCGAGTTGTCGCAAAAAGCGAAACTCAGCAAAACCACAATCCTTAAAATCTTCAATTATTATGTAAAAGAAGGCCTTGTCCTTGTTGCCGGAAAAGGAGAATCCACAGATGAGGGCGGGAAAAAACCGATCATGTATGAATTCAACAAAAGAGGAGGGTTTGTTTTCGCGTGCCACATCTTTCCTGACGCCCTTTACTCGGTAATAACAGATCTCGACAGCAGCATATTGAGCAGCAGGAATACCGCAATAAAAGAAAACGAAGGATTGAACAGCGTAATCGAAAATATTGTTCAATCATTTAATTCCCTTGTAAACGAAGAAAATATCCCAAAAAACAAGATAATAGGAATCGCGATAGGCGCTCACGGCATCACCGATTACAATAACGGCGTAATAATTCATTCACCTCACTTCCAGTCCTGGGGTGAAAACGTGGAGTTTAAGAACATACTGAAAGAAAAACTGAACTCCGACATCCCGATCTTTATAGACAACCAGATCCGCTTTCAGGTGTTTGCAGAAAAGGTGAAGGGAACGGCCCGGGACAAAAAGAATATAATTGTTATCGAGGGAGGTGCCGGGCTTGTCGCGGGTATAATCGTAAAGGATGAAATAAAGCGGGGGGCACACAACCTTGCCGGCGAGATCGGGCACATGATCATCAACCCCAATTCCGATGAAACATGCGCGTGCGGCGTCAAGGGATGCTTTGAATCCATGGTCACAACAAGGCGACTCCTGCGTATCGCGGGTGAAAGTAAGGAAAAATACCCTGATTCTCTAATATTTAAAAATTCCGGCCGCAATGATATCAGCATCGGGGATATTTTCAGGGCGTCAAACCAGGGGGACGGGCTTGGTAAAAAAATAATGGATGACGCAGCCGGATGGTATGCTATAGGGTTGTCAAATCTGGTTTTGACCTATGATCCTGACATCATAATTCTGCACGGCATTTTTATAAAGGCCGGGGATTATTTCATAAAAAGGCTCCGGGAAAGAATAAGCAATGTTTCACTTGTTCATGTAAACATGGACACGCGGATCGAATATTCAAAATTCGGCAGCGAGGTCGGCGCGATCGGCGCTGCAGCTTATGTCACATCGGAGTATTTTAAATAAAATGAGGAGGAAAAAATGATAAAACTGAAGGATCAATTCAAAGATCATGACAGCATAACGAAAGAAAAGCTTAAAGAAGTGTTTGATTTCAAGAACAAGAAAGCAGCTGTAGTGATCAATGATATAAATTACTGGACCTTTGGTGAGCTTCTTGAAGATATCCCCGAGTATTATTACGGCAGCGACCCTGGTGTAATGATGGAGTATCAGATCAGGAAAATAAAACGGCATTACGATTACTACGGCACCGATGATTGTCATCTCGGATTTCTCATGCCCTGGTACGGGACCGGGGTCCTTGCGTCCGGTTTCGGTGCACCTATAGTAAAAAACTACAAATCAGACCCCGCCGTCGATATAAGCCGGATAAAAGACCCGCAGGCAATAAAAAAGTTCGCGATGCCGGACCCTGAAAAGGACGGGCTTATGCCTCAGGTGCTCGGCACGCTTGCCTACTTTAAAGAAAACTGCGACCTTCCCCGCGGTGTAACCGACTGCCAGGGGCCGCTGACAACTGCGCTGTCCGTTATCGGTTATGACAACTTCTCCTACTGGATGTACGACTACCCCAATTTGATCCACGAGCTGATGGACAAAGTAACCGAGGCCCTCATTCGGTGGGTCAGGTACCAGAAAAAGGCGGCTGACATACCGATGGAAAGCGAGTCCTACCCCCTTGGTGTGCGAATGCCTGACGGGTACGGCGGTGTTTGGCTGGCAGATGATGATTCCGTTATCATCGGCACGGAACACTACAAAGAATTCGTTGTCCCATATAATTCTCGTCTGCTGAAAGCTTTCGGAGGAGGCTGTATTCACTACTGCGGTAATTCGACACAGCATATTGACAATTACCTCAACACGGAAGGGCTCACGGTCGTCAATAATCTCAACCTCGACGACATCAAAGCCGCGGCAAAAATGAGAGAAGCTCTGCGCAAAAAAGGGATTGCGTACATGGCTTGCGATTTTATCCCGACCGACACGAGGATGGAGCCCTACTACCATGAGCTTGTGGAAGCGATGGGTGATCAGGCAGGGCTTATTATAGTCGGGTACGTTGCCCCGGCAGTCGAGCTTGAAAAAGGGAGATACAATGAAAGCCATCGTAATCAATTCGAGCTGGGGAAAAAGGTTAAGAACATACTGGACAGGGAGCTTGCGAATTAAGGGGAGCGGAAAGCAATGAAAAATTACGGGCAGGGGAAGTCCACCGGTTTGGTGCAGGGTGCAATAGATACCCCCATTACGGGATTTTCGGCAAAAGACCTCAAGATCAGCCCCGCGGAAAAAACTGTTTTGAGGGATCTTGCGAAACGTGTTGCAAAAATCGCTGAAAGCCGCCGGATGGATGACACACGCCGCCTCTGGAAAGACCACAACAGCCTGAAAAAGACCAGGCCTGTAGTATTCTGTGACCCCGAAAACGGCTGGAATGAGATCGTCACCGAAAAACAAATGAAGTGCAGCGGTAAGATCTCGAGACGCTGGGAAATCAACTTGAGAAAAGAGATATTCTGGGGCGAGGAGATGGGCGACGACAAACCCGTTGACCCTGTGTTCAACGTGACATACACGGTATCTCCGGATGACTGGGGAGTTGAAGCTGTTTATCACAAGACCGATCAACTTGGCTCCTATGTCTGGGAAAACCCTATCAAGGATTACAAAACCGACCTCAAAAAAATCCACACACCTGATTTCACTATTGACTGGGAAACAACCGACGGGTGTCTCGATCTTGCTTCTGAAATTTTCGGGGATATTCTGACCGTGCGTTTGAAAGGTCTGTGGTGGTGGTCGCTCGGGCTCACTCTTCCCCTTGCTACCCTGAGAGGCCTGTGCAACATGATGTATGACTTTATCGATCATCCGGATGAAATAAAGGAACTGATGTCGATCATCTCAAGGGGGCTAATCGACAAACTGGACTATCTGGAAAACCAGGGTCTTTTGAGCCTCAACAACGACGGGACCTATGTCGGGTCCGGTGGATTCGGGTACACCGATGGGCTGCCTTCCGGGGATTACACAGGCGACGTGCGCTGCATAGACATGTGGGGTTTTACCGAAAGTCAGGAAACCGTTAACGTGTCGCCAGCAATGTACGAAGAGTTTATCTTTCCCTATGAAAAACCTATCATGGAAAGGTTTGGTCTCAACTGCTACGGGTGCTGCGAGCCTGTCCACTCCCGCTGGCACATAATAAAAAACCACCCGAGGCTGAGAAGGGTCTCATGCTCCGCCTGGGTTGACAAAGAAAAAATGGCGGAGTTTTTAGAAAATAAATACATTTTTTCTTATAAGCCGAATCCGGCAATCCTGGCTACACCGGTCATTGACCGAGAAACCATCCGAAAGGAGATCAGAAGGTTATTTGAGATCACCAAAGAATGCAGGGTCGAAATACTGATGAAAGACAACCACACGATCGGAGGCAGGCCGGAGAACGTAATTGAATGGTGCCGCATAGCAAGAGAGGAAGCAGAGAATCTTGCATAAATGCGTAACCGTGAAGGGGGTAATAACAGAACCGCTTGCCGGTTATCAGGAACATAAGAATATAATGATCTTAAAGCAGACGGTCAGAAACTATTTGCCCGAAGATCGGATATTATTTAACCGGTAATAGTTCAGCATCTTTCGGGTTTTTGGGGACCGTCTGATTCAAAATGTAAAAAAGGTTAACGAAATATATTTTTATCGTAACCTGGAAAAAAAATATAAACTGGAGGATCAGCATGAAAAAGAAGTTTTTTGCATTGACAGCGGCAGTTCTTATGTTGGCGGCGCTTTCGGTTGTGCTTATTGCCGGGGGCTCGAAGGGAGATGACAGCACGGTGGGAGGCGGTGACGTACCGTATGCCATGACATCTGATTTCAAATCCTATGTGAAGATAAGCAAAGTGTCGGTGCTGAGACCCGACGACGAAAGGACGGTCCAGCCGGTCAACAAAGTGGCGTCAAAAACGATCAAGATAGCTTATCTTGGCGGGCAGACAAATCCTTTTTTTGACGCGGTGTACGCGGGTGTTGAAGCAGCAAAAGAGGAACTCGCCCCTCATAACGTAATTGTTGACTGGATAATTCCGGGAGCGTCGTTCGGTACAGGCGATTACGGGGAAGCCATCGAAACACTGGTCACAAAGGGATACCATGGTATTGTCACAATGATCTTTAACGAAGGCATGATCCCGTATGTCGACTCCGCGGTCAACCAGGGTGTCGCGGTAGCTTCGGCAATTGTCACTTCCCAGGAGCCTAACAAGGCTCTTTTTTTCATTGGCCAGGACCTCTACGCCGGTGGTGTGAAAGCAGCCCACGCGCTTGCTGATGAGCTCGATGAAAAAGGCAAGGTGGCCATCATAACCGGTTTCTTTGCTATCTACGGGCACGAGCAGCGGAGGCTTGGATTTGAGGATACGATAGCGAAAGAGTATCCCGGGATCGAAGTAGTCGGCAGTGTGGAAAATCTCGACCAGGCTGACAAGGGTTACGAGCAGACAATGGATTTCCTTACAGCTCACCCTGACCTTGCAGCGATATATAACACAGCCGGCGGCCCCACAGGCGCTGTTGAAGCGCTGATACAGGCAGGCAAGATCGACGATGTAAAAGTAGTATGCTTTTATGTTCCTGAGCTTGAACCTTACGTAAGGGCAGGTCAGGTCGCGGCAGGTATCGCGCAGGACGCGTACGCTGAAGGCAGAGACACGACAATTCGTCTTTTCAACTACCTGATGGACGGAGTATTACCCGAAGCTCAGAATCTGTTCACGGAAATGTTTGTTGTCACACCTGATACACTCGACGAATTCATTGCTTCCAAGCAGGGAGCTTAACAGGAAACGCAAAATACACAGGCAAACACAATGCGGGCCATCAATACATTAAAATGGCCCGCATTTGCCTAAAAGGATTATTTTAGATGTCGTAGAGTTCAATAATGTAATAAGGTGCTCCAATGAAAAGTGAAATTATACTAAAGACATCCAGCCTGACAAAAAAATACGGGAATAATACGGTTTTACGCGGCATCGATATTGAGGTAAAAAAGGGCGAATGCCATGCCGTTGTCGGTGAAAACGGCGCCGGCAAGACAACGTTGATGAACCTCCTGGGCGGAATAGCACCCCCGACTTCGGGCAATTTTGAGTTTTACGGCACAAAATATACAAAAGTCGACCCGCGTGAAAGCATCGATATCGGTATCAGCATCATCCATCAGGATTTCGCTCTTGTACCCACACTTTCTGTTAAGGAGAACATTTTTCTCGGTAAACTGAAGGGAAATTTCCTTGGAATTATCAAGAACTATTCCGAGCTTGATAGAGAGGCGGGAAAAATACTGCAGCGCCTCGGGGAGAGTGAAAATATAAGGCCGTCGGATATTGTCGGTCATCTCAGCACGTCAAAACAGCAGATCGTTGAGATCGCAAAAGCCCTGGCGGAAAACCCCAAACTATTGATAATGGACGAGCCGACAACCTCGCTGACAAAAAGCGAGGTGAAAAACCTTTTCAGGATAATAAACAGTATAAAAAAAGAAGGGATTTCCATTATATATGTTTCACACATCCTCGAGGACGTGGCCGAAATTTCGGACAGAATAACGGTACTGAGAGATGGCGAATATGTCGGGACAAAGGACACGAACACAACCGATATTTCTGACATAATCACGATGATGGTCGGCAGGAAGGTCGATCTGTACGATGTCAAAAAGAAAAGTGAAGTGAAAAAAACCGCGAAGAATGCCCTCGAGGTCAGGGACCTCGGTGTTGAGGGAGTGATAAAAAATGTGAGCTTTGCGCTGAAAGAGGGTGAAATACTCGGCTTTGCCGGGCTTGTGGGGTCAGGCAGAAGCGAAGTGGCAAAGGCGGTCTTCGGGTTTTATCCTAAAACCACCGGGAAAATCCTTATCAATGAAAAAGAAGTAAAGATCCGTTCACCCCGGGAGGCCATGGACAAAGGGATAGGACTTCTGCCTGAAGACCGAAGGGGGCAGGGTTTTATTCCATCTATGTCGGTCATGCAGAATATGAGCCTTTCCAGCTTGAAGGACATCTCAAAAGCCGGTATCCCGAGCATAAAAAAAGAGAAAGCGCTCGTTGACATGTACATGAAGTATCTCAACATCAAAACCCACAGTGTACACGCCCCTATCATGAGCCTGAGCGGCGGCAACCAGCAAAAAGTAGTTCTGTCAAAATGGCTCGCGACAAAATCAAGGGTGCTTTTAGTTGATGAACCGACACAGGGTATAGATGTGGGTTCAAAATCCGAGATACACAAGATACTGAAAGGTCTGACCCGGGAGGGGGTTGCAATCATATTGATATCATCCGAGCTGCCGGAGATATTGAGCCTGAGTGACCGCATCATCGTCATGCGGCAGGGCACAAAGTCCGGGGAGCTTGATATCAGTGAAGCAACACCGGAACGTATAATGTATCTTGCGACGATCGGTGTCGATGAAAAGGTACACGAAGCCGTAAGCTGAGAGTTTTGAAAATTGCGTATTATTAAATAACAAGGAGCCCGCAAATGACAGGAAGAGAAAGATTAACAGTGACTTTCAAGGGAAAGAAAGCCGACCGTGTTCCGATCTCCCCTTTTATCTACTACAACAATGTTTACGAAATGTTCAAATACAAGCCCGATATCAACAAGCACCTTTGTCCTGACGATTTTGATCTCGCTGAAAAATTCGTGGAATATCATGACTATTTCGGTTTTGACCCGCTCTACTCCCTGGGCCTTCTGTGGGACCAGTATATCCCGGAGTCCGCGCAGAACTGGGATGTAGAAATAACAAGGGAGGGCGACCAGAACAAGCAGAAAAGAACAACAATAGTAAAGACACCGGATGGCGAGCTGAAACAGGTGATGAACTTCGACCGCAGCTCCACCTATCTCGTGGTTTTCGCTGTAAGGGAGTATTTGATAAAAACAAAAAAGGACTTTGAAATATTCGCGAAATATGTTCCGCCCGCAAAGTTCATCGACTGTGAGCAGATGGCAAGGGCAAAGAAAGCGGTCGGGGACAAAGGGCTTGTAAACGTTGCCACACACGGCGCGTTCAACACCCTGAACCAGTTCAGGAAACTGGAAGACATGATGATGGACCCGATAGAAGATGAAGGGTTTTACAGGGAAATGATGTCATTTTTACTCGACTGGAACATGAAGCACCTCCTGGATGTTATAAAGGCGGGATCCGACTCGATCGAGATCGGAGGGAACCTTGCAGGCAGCGGTGTAGGCCCCAAATTTTTTACCGATTACGTAATGGAATATGAGAAAAAATTGGCCGGGCTGATACACGACGCGGGCGCCTTTGTCGTGTATCACAACTGCGGCGACGCGCAGAAGATCATGCACCTGTACAACGACCTTGACATCGATGTCTGGGGATATGTGACAACAGCTCCTTTCGGGGATGTAGTTCTTGACGACGCGCTGAAAACGATCCGCCCGGGCATGGCACTCAGGGGCAACATAGACCAGGTGGAGTTCATGATAAAGGCAACACCTGCCCAGGTAAAAGAAAGAGTAAAAGAACTTTTGAACAAGGTAAAATCCCGGGGTAACTGGATATTGTGCACAAGCGACTTTTTCTTTGACGGCACATCTTATGATAACATAAAAGCGTTTACCGAAGCCGGGTTGGAGTACGGTCAATATTGAATGTGTTAATACCGGGCTCAGTATATATATTTCTAAATGTATATCAATAAAATCAACCAATAAGTTATACAAGGGGAACTTTTATAATGAGTACTGACACCACTGTTCAGGGCAGGCCCAATGCCTTAAAAAACGTGTACCACTATCTGTCCCGCACGAGCATTCTGGGTATCATCATCACACTTGCCGCCGAGTGTCTTATCCTGTCCTTACTGAGCCCATATTTTCTCACGGCAAGAAATTTGCTGAATGTTATGAGAAGCATCTCGATCACCGGGATTGTCGCCGCGGGAATGACCATGGTCCTGATAAGCGGGGGACTGGACCTGTCGGTCGGGTCCGTTATCGGACTGGGCGGCGTCGTGACCGCCTACAGCCTCAGCTATCTCGGGATGCCCCTGCCAGCGGCTATTTTTCTCGGGATCGCAAGCGGAGCAGTAGTGGGGCTGTGCATAGGCCTTCTCGTCACAAAGCTGAATATCAATTCTTTTATCGTGACGCTGGGGTTTTTAAGTGTTTGCAGGGGCGTAATATACATTTTTTCCACAGGTGCCAATATCAAAGTGGACAGGGCGCTTATCATCTGGATGGGCCAGAGCAGGATAGCAAATGTCCCGGTCCCGGCCGTGATCATGATCGTTGTTTTAATTATCGCGTCTCTGTTTTTGAAATACACGGTGACCGGCAGGTTTATATACGCGGTCGGGGGGAATGAGCGTTCGGCCCGCCTTTCGGGAATAAACGTCGATCGGATACGTATGTTCGTCTTTATCCTGACAAGCGCACTTGCCGCGTTTTCCGGTATAATCATGGTTGGCAAACTCGGCACAGCTGAAGTTATTGCAGGCACCGGCGCGGAAATCGATATTATCGCCGCCGTTATCATAGGAGGGACTTCACTCGCGGGCGGCAGGGGTACAATAATAGGCAGCATAATCGGGGCCGCGATCATCGGGGTCCTCAAAAACGGATTTATCCTTCTCGGCCTGCCCATCGCGGCCCAGACTATCGGGATAGGTATGGTTGTCATCCTGTCCGTCACCATTGACAGCATCAGGACAAAACATGCGGCATGACCGGGGTGTATGGAGGTACAAAACATGAAAAAAAATATCTATGATAATTTTTATCATCACAACAGGAATTACGGTTGCAGGCACCACGAAGTCATCTATAAAGGCTACAGGACACTGGTCCTCGAAAATGAAAAGCTGAGAATATCGATCCTGGTGGAAAAGGGAACAGATATCATCGAGCTGCTGTACAAACCGAAAGATATCGACTTTATGTGGAGAAGCCCTGCTGATTACGGCGGGTTCGATAAAAACCCTTTCTCAAAGGAGCACGAAACCGGCGCGTTTTTAGATGTGTATGAGGGTGGATGGCAGGAACTCCTGCCGAGCATCACCGCCCCCACAAATTACAAAGGCATGGGGCTTGGGTTCCACGGGGAGATCCTTCTGCTGCCGTGGGACTATCAGATCGTTACGGATGACCCGTACGAGGTAAAAGTGAAGCTGTTTGTTCGAATGAGACGCGCTCCTTTATATGTGGTCAAATACATCACGATTAAATCAGGGTCACCGGTTTTAGATTTTGAGGAGGAGATCGTAAACGAAGGCGACGAAGAGTTCAAGTTCATGTGGGGGCATCACCCTGCCATCGGAAAGCCCTTTCTGGACGAGAACTGCGTGATAGACCTGCCGAACGGTGCTACAGGGCAGATATATCAGGTTGATTTTTCGGGCAACAGCCCTTTTGCCCCGGACACCGAATTCGAGTGGCCCCATATAAAGGACATGGACGGTCGAACGGTCGATCTGAGCAGGGTCATGTCCCCGGATAGAAAAACCGCGTTCAACATGTACATAAAAGATATTAAAGAAGGCTGGTACGGCATAACAAATCTTGACAGACAGGTTGGGTTCGGGATGAAATGGGACATCGAGATCTTCAGATACATGCTGATCTGGTCGGTTTACAGAGGGTTCTACAATTATCCTTTTTACGGAAGGACTTACAACATCGCGCTCGAGCTCTACTCAGCCATCCCTGACAGCCTCGACGAAGCAATTAAACTGGACCGGGCCCTGACCCTTGCGCCGGGTGAAAAATTAGGCACCAGATTCAAAGCGATTGTGTACGAATCAAAAAAGCGCATTAAGGGGTTTGATCAGGACAACGGGCCGATTACGGATTGACAATCTATTGCAATGATCGTTACCCCCATTTTAAAAGCAGCCTGTATCGATTTAATCGTATTTTCTATATAGCTCTGATACAGCTTTGTTAACCTTGATAAAACGGCTTTTGGTATCCTTGTAGAATATTTTATCAGGACCATTATCCATCAAAGTAGTTAAAAGATAACGCTCATAGTGCAGCTCCTCTATATCGATCAATAAGTAAAATTCAGTCCGTGCCCTGGATGTTTTTTTGAGAAACCTGTAAGGCCAGCTCCAGAGGAGTTTTGTGTACCCCGGAGGCATACCTATTACAAGATCTTTACCCTCCTCAGAAAATCAGCTCAAACCAACGGCCACACTATGATATCATAGTTAATAAATATAAGGAATAGTAATAATATATGTTATGGACATCATTGCAATGTCTTGTTAATATTAGTTCATCGTAGAGGTATGGACTAAATGAAAACTATAGAAAATGTTAAACTTAAAAAAAACCAGTATAAAGCTATTGGCGAATTGAAAAAACGAATTATCGTAAAATTCGATATAAAATCAATAATATTATTCGGATCCGTTGCAAGGGGAGAAAGTGATGAAGAATCAGATGCTGATCTCCTTATTGTAACTACAAAAAAATTAAGTCGTTTAGAAAGACATAAGATTACGGATATTGTTTTTGAGATAAATCTTTCTTACGATACAAATTTCAGTACTCTTGTTATCGATGAAGATACCTGGACCAGTGGGGTTTTTTCAGTTTTATCTATATATGAAGAAATTACCATGGATGGCATACTGCTATGAGTAATGATGAACAACGGATAGAGATAGTTCGTTACTGGTGGGAAAAAGCAAAGGAAAGCTTGTGGTCGGCTGAGCATTTAGCCAAAACTGCGGTGATGCCCCGAATGCAGATGCCAATTAGATTGCCATTTCTGCGGTGACAGAAGTTTTATTATTAATATGCTATTTATTTTCAAGCCTGTAGACTTCAAGCGCGTTGTCCCGCAGAATTCTGCGTTTATATGATGATGTAATTCCCGCAAGATATACCCGGGCCAGATGGGACCTTGGGTCGATCCAGGGGTAGTCGGACCCGAAAAGCACCTTGTTTTCAGGGACATCACGGGCCATATTTTCAAAATATCGGTAACTGTAAATATCCCCCCCGAAGTCCATATACACATTTTTATACTGCTTTGCCATCCTCACGGCTTCATGTCTCCCGGTACCCCTTCCGCCGGAGTGGCCGAGGACAAAACGTACACCCGGATATTTCTTCACAAACCTCTCAAATTTTTCAGGGGTCGACAGGACCTGGACCGGGTTGTAGCTTGAAACGCTCCATGTGTGAGCGACCATGGGCAGGTCGTTGTCCCGGGCAAACTTCCAGACAGGCTCGTAGGAATCATCATCGGCCGATATTTTATTCAGCGACGGATGTATTTTTATACCCCTGAAACCGGTCTGGGATACCGCTTTTTTCATGAAAGCCAGGTCCCTTTCCCCATTCTGGGGGTTAAAAAACCCGAGATAAAAGATCCTGCCCCCCGATTCCTCAAACTCTTTCTGTCTTTTTTCCAGCTCCCTGTCCTGTGATCCGGTGAGCGCCCGCATCGAGCAGAGATTTACAGCGTACTGTACCTGGAACTGGTCCATACGCTCGAGCAGACACCTGGAATCTACTTCGGGGGAAAAAAATATTCCAGGATAGCCTGTGTGCACATGGGCGTCGATAATGAACGGCTGTTTCATGTTCTCACCCCCTCGATGATCCTTTTGAGATTTTTTCCGGCTACAAGCTCTTTTTCCTGTTCGGTAATATCGGCATCAAGGACCATGCCCATCGAAGTGTATGGATCGTTGACCGGAATGAAAGACCCGAATATCAACCGTTCGGCCCCGAATGTCCTCACGGCGTTTGTGACGAAATCCTGGCCCACAAAATTGGACAGCTCGGCATACACGTTCTTTACGGATTTCATCAAACTGTATAGATTTCTGATCTGATAAAGTATTTTCTGCCACTGAGTTTCCACGATGATCTTGAGATCAGGATATTTTTTCGCGATCAGGAATAGAGAATCCCACTCTACCTCCACGTGCCAGAAAAAAACAGGAATACCGTACTTTACGCACCACTCGCAGAGCTCTCCTATAACCCAGTCTGAAAGACAAAAATTGTGGCTCTTCGGGAACAGCCGCACACCTCGCAGCATCGGGTCCGGAGCTCCCCGGCCGGGCAGAGGGCCCTGCTCTTCAGGCGTAAGCGGCAGGCCGGTCCAGATCGTATACACATTCTCGGGAAGGTCGTTTTTTATATCGATCAAAGACTGATTGCAGTCCTGAGCGGACAGAGCGACCCCGTCCCAGTGGGAAACCAGTGCCCCTGTAATTAAAAAATCATCAAGAACCTTGGTTAAATCACCGGCATTTAAATCCGGGGCCAGGGGAAAAAACCTGGGCTTTCCCAGCCAGATTTCCGCGTCAAAAAAATTAAGTCGGGCCGCTTCTTTCTTTTTGTTTTGAGATATTTTTTCTATCTCTTTTTCTATATTCATAATCCCTTCCTTTGTTCTTTGTGTTTATCCCACTTTTTATCGTTCGACGGTGAATAGATCGTACCGGGAAATGACGTTTTTATCAGCTCGTGAAGAACATTGACAGAATCCAACCTCCCGGTGGCCACAGCCTGAAGCCCGAGGTTCCCGATCACTGTGGCTTCGGATGGCCCTGTAATTACATTGATCCCGCACGCATCAGCTGCCATCCGGCACAAAAGCCTGTTTTTTACCCCTCCCCCGAGTATTAACAGCTCGTCAATCATCTCCCCTGTTATAAGCTCCAGGCTTGAAATTGCCTCTTTAAAGGAAAAGGCGAGACTCTCAAAGATCGATCGGACCACTTTCGGTGTGCTGTCACCCTTCTGACCCCTTTTTTTCAGATATTCCAAAAGCGTGTCTTCCATTGACACGGGAGAAAAGAAGACCGGGTCGTTTACGTCTATGTGTAGCCCGAACTCGGGGGCATTCATTGCCTCTTTTATCAGCGCTTCATAAGAACAGTCGATGCCCCTCAAACTCCACTCTTTTATCAACCCTTCGAGAACGTAAAACCCCATCATGTTTTTTGCAAACAGGATCGAGCCTGCGGCCAGTTCGTTTAAGAAACCCATCTCAAACGCTTTTCTCCCGGTTTCGGGACGGTTCAACAATGTCCCGAGAATGGACCATGTCCCTATACTCAACAATGCTCTATTGCGGCTTTCAGCGTCAACGGGCCTGCAAGCCAGCCCGTTATCCAGTCGGTTAAAAACCCCAGACACTCAAGGACCAGAGCGGGGTCATCGAAAAACATGTATGACAGCCCCTCTGTCCCCATCCAGTTGCGCAGCATGCTGTAAAAACCGAAGCTGGCAAAATACCTGTCAAGAAACATCGAGGGTTTCACCGATGCTCGTTGACCTTCCAGTGTCCGGCCCCACTGCCCGGGGAGCCCCTCCTTTTTCCATCTTTCAACGGTCTGCTCCCAAAGAGCGATCTCCATAAAAGGTGGCCTGTCCACGGTGCCGAAATGCAGGGTATTATTTAAACGTGTTTTTTGGGTCATGCTGATCCAGTCCGTGTGTGCAGCCCGGGAAAAACACCCCCGGACCTCAACCACCCTGCGGCTCCTCTTCCCCCAACCCGAGAAACATATACCGCACGATCTCGTCGTGGTTTGTTTCGGATATCTTTTTTACCGTGGCAAGACGTCCCCCCCTCAGAACGAGGATCCTGTCGCATACTTGAAAAACATCGTCGAGCCTGTGGCTTATAAAGATGGCCGGGATGCCGTTTTCCTTAAGCTGCAGGACGATGTCGAGAACCTTGCCGATCTCTTTCAAGGCCAGGTTGGCTGTCGGTTCATCAAGGACCAGCATCTTGGGGTCGAAGCTCACAGCCTTACCGATGGCAACCGCCTGCTGCTGGCCTCCGGAAAGCTTATCAACCCGTTTTCGTGGTTGTTTTATGTCAATCTTGAGCTTGCGCAGGATCTCGACTGACTTTTTTTCCATCTGCTTGCGCTTGAGGAATTTGAAAACCGGATCTCGAATGACTTCCCGTCCGAGGAACAGGTTCTCGGAAACATTCATGTTCTGGCAAAGCTCCAGGTCCTGGTACACCATCTCGATGCCAAGACGCTTCGAGACCTTTGGATTGTCGATGTTAACTTTCTTCCCATCGAGAGATATCGACCCCATGTCGGCATGATAAAAGCCTGTCAAAATCTTCATCAATGTCGACTTTCCCGCTGCGTTATCTCCAACCAGTCCGAGTACTTCACCGCAGCGCAGATCCAGATCTACTCCATCCAGCGCTTTCAGCCCGCCAAATGACTTGTGGATGTTATTCATTTTCAGGATACAATCCTGTTCGGCCACCATTATTTAAACCCTCCTCCGCGCAATGAGTCGACGAAGACAGCCAAAAGTATCACCCCGCCCTTGACAATGACCTGATAATAGCTCTGCACGCTTATAAGAACCATCCCGTTCGACAGTACAGCCAGAATCAGAACACCGATCAGTGTTCCAACGACCTTCCCTTTTCCGCCGGAAAGGCTGATCCCCCCGAGTATCACGGCGGTAATGACATCCATGAGTCCTCCCTGGCCTACCATCGGCACCGCCGCCCCCACCTGGGACACGAAGACAAGTCCGGCCAGACCGGCCGTACCAGAACTGGTTACCAGACCCCAGAACCGCACCATCCTCAAGTCGATCCCGGAGATGAAGCTCGCTTCCGGGTTTCCTCCAACGGCATACACCCTTTTCCCATGGGCGGTATATGCCATAATGACATGAACGAGAAGGTAAACTCCGAGCATGATATATACGCTGACAGGAATACCCAGTATCCTCCCCGACCCTACGGCGGAGAAAAAGTCTCCGGTTACACCCAATGCCTTTGACTCGGTGATTTTGAATGCGAAACCCCGGTAGATCATCATTGTTCCGAGTGTGGTGATGATGGGATTAATACGCAGGAATGCGACCGTGAAGCCGTTGATCACGCCACATGCAAGCGCTACTCCGACAGCGATCGCTATGGCAAGCCCGCTGTTCATACCGCGGCGAATGAATACGACCATGATCGCCGTAGAAAGAGCAAGGATCGAATACTGGGATACGTCGATCTCCCCGATGACCATGGCAACGAACAATCCCGCGGCCATGATGCCGAGGATCGACGTATTCATGGTAAAGTTCAGGATGTTCTTGATGGTCAGAAAGTAAGGAGACGTCAGGGAAAAAAAAGCGCAGAGAATGATCAAAGCAATAAGGATGCTGACGATCTCTCCGGAAAAATTCAGCTTGTGCATGAATCCGGGAAGACCCGGTTTTTTTAAGGCTCCCGCTGCGCTCTTTCTTGGTTCGTCCATTCTATCCTGCCTTATGATTGTATTTCAACCTCACGCGTAGGGGAACGGGCGTTTATCTTAATTTTCCGGATAATGCTGATCAAGATTCTCGGCGGTCAGAACAAAGTGCTCCGGGGACAGCTCCCTGGGTACGTCCTTTCCGTCCAGGATATCTTTCAGCCAGGGGATCATAAACTCCCCGTAACGTTCAGGCATATATGAGACAGAGCCGATCCACACATCGCCCTTCCCAGCCCGTGCCTTCTCCTGGAACGGCGTGTCCCCGCCGTGCGACACAATGAAGAAATTGTCCTCCTTGCCCATGGTTTCCACAGCTGACAGAGCCCCAAGACCGCCCTCGTCGTTGTTGGTGCCCACGACGATGTGGGTCATGTCAGGGTGGGCCGTATAAAAATCGGTGACGATCTGCTTGGTGGTAGGGGTTTGTTGCCCCGTTGGATTGTTGTTTTCGAACCTGAACACCATGTCCTCCGGGAAGTCCGGGTAAGTTTCTTTGAATCCGGCAATGATCCCATCCATGCGATCTATCAGCAGCTCGCCGCACTGGTAGCAGGCAGCAAAAACCATGGCATCAACCCGGCCGTCCCACCGTTCCTTGACCACCTCAGCCAGGTACCTGCCCAGCACCAATGCCGCGATGTAATTATTCGCACCGAAATAGTATGCCCCGTCAACAATGTAGTCTCCCGTGACAACAACTATATCCGGGTTTTCTCTGACGAATTTGGCGGTCACATCGGTGAGCCAGTTGAACTCGAAGATGGCGTCGACCCCCTGCAGCGCAAAGGTGTCGAGGTTTGCCTTCACTTTTTCCGGCTCCATACTTGCCTCAGCGTAGATCGTCTTAAACCCGTACTTCTCAGCCCATTCCACAATATCCGCGTGCACTTTGGCGGTGAACTCCATCGAATCATTGAAATTGTTAATACCCAGGATGTACATGTCTTCCTCATCTTCCCCCGGTTTTTCTTTCGCGAAAACCACGACAGTGGCGGAAAGAACAAAGGCTGCACAAAAAACGATCAAAAAAATCTTCATCAAATGTTTTTTCATATCTTTACCTCCTGTTATATATACAGCTCCCCTACACGCCAGGTAATTACCCGTGATTAAATCACTCTACCCTATCAAGATCGTAAACAATACCATACTTATCATATTAGTACAAGTATAATTGAAGATTGGAAAATATTTTTTATAAAATAACTTGAACTTGAGTTAAAATATGGATAAAAAAACAACAACCCGGCGTCTGCCTGACCAAATTTTATGATGAAATACTCTTCACGTGCCGATCAGTTACTTACGAAATACGCTGTCCCAGACCTCTCTGCTTGCGGAAATGACATCGCTGTTTGATAGCCCGGTTTTTAGCGACCCTGTATCAATTTTTTCAGCCATATCTATAAAGAACTTCACCCGGTTGACCCCCTCCTGGAGCGCGTCGTGGCCGTCGATCCTGTAGGGAAAAATGTCGAGAATGTACCACCCATCCCATCCCGAGCGCCTCAGCCAGTAAAAAAATTCCAGGGTTTCCCAGAAGGTCACGCTGCCGACAATGAGATCATGGTCCCAGTCTCTATAGTTGTCATTTACATGGACCTGGAAGAGCTTTCCGGCCCTTCCGAGCAGGGCCGCGGCTTCCCCAGGGTTTTCCCCGGCAGCCAGGCTGTGCCCGAGGTCGATACAGCCTCCCACATTTTCCATGTTTATTTCATTTAGCATGCTGATGAGGACCCCTACATTTCTGATATAGCAGTTTGTCCTTGGCTCCTGTTTTTTATACTCGATTGCGATCTTCACGTCCGGCCTGTAAGATGCCACTTCTGCTACACCGCTTATCATAAGATCCCAGTATTTAAAATAATCGCTTTGAAACGGGTAATCGAACCCGTCCTGGCCCGGCCACATAAGAACATCCACGGCGCCAAGCTCGGCTGCCACCTCCAGAGCTTTTTTACTCATTTCAACCGCATCTCTCCTCACACCCGGGTCCGGGGAAGTGTATGTCCCGTTCTTCCATTTTTTGTCCGGATAGAGCCCAATCTCCAGGGTGACAAAGTCGAGCCTGTATCTTTCAAGAAGCGGACTGATTTGCGAAGACTCGGTGAACTGATAGGGGTAATCCAGCCCGGTACCCGACAGCCCTTCGATCTTTGAGGCTGCCTCGAACTGCGCCTCCAGGCTCATCGCCTCCTTGTACCCTTCAACGTTGAACCTGTCGGCGCATTTGCTGAAAGGCGCAAACCCGCTCGCGATCTTATACAGATTTCCCATACAGAAACTCCTTCTCTATTTTAATCGAAATGCAGGACAGGCTGATCCGGTATACAGAGTTATCAATACCATATCATCACCCTTAAATAAATGCCACTGCTTTATGCCGCATAAGTCCTTTGTCTCATTGCCTATACCTTTTTAAGTCTTTCCTTTTACACCCTCTGCTTGGCATTAGTTGTTTTCAATACACCCGGATAATCAGCAAAAAACACTTCTCATAAAAAGAATTTTCAGTATATTCTTTGAGTATTTTTTATCAAAGACTATGGGGAAATTATTTATCGATAGAATTCTTCTATAAAAAACTTCTAATTAAAACCGCAGCGGGCTTCATCTCTTTGATTAAATAAATTAACAATTCAGGAAGAACCAGCGCTGAAATAAAATCAGACAAGTTTATTTAACTGCGGTCATTCAGGAAAGAGGTAACAAATGAGAACAAAAGAGAGATTCATTTTTTGGGTGTCTTTAGCTGTTATTACAGGGTTGCTTTCGACAAATATGTTTTATAATCTGAATGCAACCGAAATCACGATTGAAACGGTCACAGAGGTAGTTTATAAACCCTATTTGCAGAGGGAAGATATGATACCTGGGGAGAGGCCGTGATCCACTATAATGGATTATACACAAAAGGCGCCGGGTCCTATATGGTCAAGGTCATGGAAAAAGAGCGTGAGTTTGAAAGTCTCTTTAACGACAGGATCTAAAAAAATACCAACAGCCACCCGGCAATATTTTTAATCTTCATTTTCTGCTATTATTTATCCCCTATCGTAATCCAGTATCCGTGATTCCCGGTCGAGTCGCAGCTTTCTCTTTACCATTAGCTTTTGTTCGTTCAATAACTGTCAGCTTTTTCCACTACCGTAATCCAGTATCCGCGACTCGCCTTTAAGTTTTCTCTTTTCAGTCAGGTCCTGGCTTACTTCGAGGGTGCCAAGGTACGAGCCCTCTTTATTTCTCAAAGCAAAATATTCAATGTGGATAAACCTTCCGCCGACCGTCAGCCAGAAGGCCGCGCTGTCCTCCTTACCCGATTTGAAATCCTGGAGGATCTTTTCAACAATATGGGCGCTCGATGGCGGGTGGCAAAGCTGCACCTTCCTACCGAGAATTGCGCGGGTACGTGCGAATATTCTCTCCCTTCCCTGGGTGAAGTATCGTACTGTGTCATCTTTATCCACAAAAGTCATGTCAAAAGGGATCGTATTCAGGATAATGCCAAGCACTTCCGGGGTCATGCTTCCGCTGGGCAGCTTTATCTTTTCGGCGTCCCGTTCAAATATCTTTTTATTTTTTACACCCTCCGGTTCCCATTCGGCTGCAGGGTCGTAAAGGCAGTACCCGATTTCGGTGCTCTGAGCGTAGATCTCATACCACTCTTCTACACTCAATTTATCCATACTCATCGGGAGCAGTATCTGTTCCTCTTTAAATATCATTTCCCCGATGGCTTGGGCGCAGGGTTTAAATATCGTCTCAATTTCAACGAGGAGGGTTTCCTTTGAGGAGGTATCGGTTTTATCCAGCGCCTCGAAAACAGCCTTGAGCATCACCCGTGTTTCATCATGTTTTCCCCACATTACCGAGGAGGGCCCTGTTACGCCATGTTTCTCCAGGAAAGGGAAAAGAAGATTTTCTTTGCGGGCGTAATGTTTTTCGACATCCGCCAGCGAGATAAAATGCGACTTAATTTTGGAATAAATTCCCCCTGTCTCTTCCCCGTCTCCGGCCGAAGCGGTATCTGTAAATATTTTCTCCAGAGATTCCACTTCCCATTCGATCGCCTCATTCTCCTTTTTAAAAGTGTGCACAGGGTGCCCGGGCTCGGCAATTTTCGCGCCCGTCTGATCAATGCTCCCCTTCAAAACTTCGGAGTGAATATCGCACAATTTCAGTATTTCTTCCTGCGGAAGACCTTCAGATATCAGTTCCTGCTCTACTTCAACGACTTCTTCATAGGGGATCTGCCCGAGCAGACGTTTAAGCATCTTTTTTACGTCTTCAGGAGCGACCCCGTTGTGAAGTTGTAATATCATATGTTTTAAAAGTTCTTTCCTTTTTTTTACACTACTCTTCAGCTCACCCATATACATCTCCTTTTATAGCGGCAATTTATTTATTTAACTTTTAGACAGGATTATTTATTGATCGGGTAAGCGGCCTGTTTTCTCAAAAATTAACGGCATTTTCTTCAACAGAAAACGATTGACCAGCCGACCGCATGTTATATAATATAAGCACTTTTTTATATGATGATAACGTTAATAACTAACTACCTTTTTTGTTTTTCATTAAGACAGTGCCTGTAATGTTGGGACAGCACAGCTTCCCTGGACCTGGAGGTCCTGCTTATGATCATCATCGGAGAGAAAATCAACACGATCAGAAATGTAATTGCCAGGGCGGTCGAGGACCGGGACCCGGCGGCCATTCAAAACGAAGCAGTCAAACAGGTAGAAGCCGGGATCGATGTGCTGGACATCAATGTGGGCAGCCCTTTCAATGAGATAGAGAGCATGCAGTGGGCAGTCAGAATGGTCGAAGAAGTGACAGACATACCCCTGTGTATTGACAGTTCCAACCCGGACGCCATCAGGGCGGGGTTCGAAGCCTGCCGCGGCAAAGAAAAAGCCTGGGCCAACTCCATTGCCATGGAGCAAAAAAGGATGGAGGGCGTGCTTCCTCTGGTCAAGGAGCACAACTGCCGGGTAGTCGCCCTGTGTATGGATGAAAAGGGCATTCCGGCGACTGCCGTGCAAAGGGTGGAAGTAGCCGGGCGGATCATAAAGGTCATTGAAGACTGGGGCATCCCCCCCGGCAATCTTTATCTCGACTGCCTTGTTGACCCGATCAGCCTGGGGCCGGGGAAGACCCCGAACACGCTTGACACAATAAGGACCATAAAAGACACTTTCCCGCATGTAAATACCGTGATATGTTTGAGCGCGGTTTCCTTTGGATTGCCGGGGCGAAGGCTTATCAACCGCACCTATCTCCCGCTGTTAATAGAAGCGGGGATCGATGCTGTATTCCTTGACCCTCTGGACGGGGAACTTGCGGCAACACTGAAAGCTTCAAACGCCCTGCTGGACAGGGACGAGAACTGCCTGGAATACATAAAAGCCTTTCGGGAAGGCAGGATAAAGATTTAAAGGGGTGAAATGATGACAAAAAAAGAACGGATAAAAACAACCATGTCTCACAGGGAGCCGGACAGGGTCCCGTTATTCGAGCTGACCGCGGCAAATCCCGTTCTTGAAAGCGTGCTGGGAAGAAAGATCACAGGCTTCGGAACAGGCGAGGCAAAGGCGGCAAGCATAAGGGCGAGCATGAAAGGGGAAGATGCAAAAAGGGCCATGATAAGGGAAAACGTGGAGGGCATGCTCGAGATGTACGAAAAGGTCGGTTTTGACATGTTCTGGTTCAGGCCCACGGAGTATCTTGTGACTGTAGAGATGGGCCTCCCCGACAATATCACCGCCAACTTCATTTTTGATGTAGACATACGCGTGATCGAAGAAAACACTTTTCGCATCGAAAGCCCTGAATACGGCTTCTGGTCGGTTGAAAAATACGAGGAGGAAAGCGATACCTGCGTCACAGTGAACGACAGCATAAAAGAGCTGGGAATAAATGAGCTGAGGCGTTATGTAGAGTACCTGGAGCAGGCGGACATAACAAACCTGCACCCTGTTATTGATGACGGGCTCGAGGCGATAAAGATCGCGGTAGAAAGGGAAAAAAAGCAGGAGGACGGGATGTTCGTGCTGGGCGCGGCAGATATTTCCTGCCCTACTTTTGTCCCCTTTTTACCGCTTTTTCTGCAGACCATGGTGGACGAACCGGCAATTGTCGAAAGATACATGAATTCGACCACCGATGGTGTAATGCCCATACTCAGGGCGCAGCTTGAAATGGGTGTGGACGGTATCCTCGGCGCGGTGGACTGGTGTCACGGGGGAGGTCCTCTGTTTTCCCCTGGGATGTTCCGGAAGTTTATGGCCCCGAATCTCAAGAGGATAGTCGATGAGTGTCACAGATACGGGGTTCCCTTTATAAAGCATCTTGACGGAAACACGACCGTCATTTTAGATATACTGGTCGACGAAGTCGGGATAGACGGGCTTCACAGTATAGAACCGGCTGCGGGGATGGATATCGAATGGGTCAAGAAAAAATACGGCGAAAGGATCACGCTGCTGGGCAACATTGACTGCGGCAACCTTTTAACTTTCGGGACCGATCAGGAGGTGGTTGATGCTGTAAAAAACATTATCCGCGCTGCCTCCCCGGGGGGCGGTCACATATTCAGCTCGAGCAACTCCATACACAGCGGCGTGTCACCGGATACCTTCCGCGCAATGATGAATGCTGTCGGTGAGTTCGGCAGTTACCCAATCGCCCTTTCCCCTTGATGCCGGCATGATTCAACCGGATTTAAATTTAAAAAATGCCGGTTTTCGGGGATATGGGGATTACAACGTAGATTAGTATATTTCATTGATACATGACTTTTGATAGGTTACATTAACATAATAACCTGGGACCCAAAACAAAACAGAGGCGTGAAAAGTGAGTTTTTCAAAAGCATTGGCCGATGGGAAGTTTCTTGTGACGACCGATGTGATACCGCCCAAGGGCGTCGATCTTTCATCATCGCTCGAACGGCTCAGGAGCGCTTCAGGAAAGGTAGACGCGGTAAACGCGGTGGATCTGCCGAGCTCGGCTATGAGGGCCGGGGCTTTGCCTCTTGCGGCTGTTCTGAAAAAACAGGGCTTTGAGCCTATCCTTCAGATGACCTGCCGGGACAGGAACAGGCTTGCCCTGCAGGCTGAACTTCTGGGTGCTTACATGCTGGGGATAACGAACATCCTCGCGTTAACGGGTGACGATATGGAGCTGGGTGACGATCCGGACGCAAAGCCGGTGTTCGATCTGGATTCGACAGGGCTTCTCAAAGCCGCCTGGGCGCTCGAACAGGGCCGTGACCTGGCAGGCAATGCGTTGAAAGGGGCCCCCGCTTTCTGCATGGGGGCTGCGTTTGACCCCGGGAAAAATCCGGCTGAACATGAAATTGAGAGGATCGGGCAAAAAATTGAGGCAGGGGCCAAATTTTTCCAGACCCAGCCGGTGTTCGACGCGGAATCTTTTATTAAATTTATGGCAAAAGTGCCAAAAATCAAGACCCCGGTGCTGGGGGGCATACTGCTTTTAAAGTCCGCGCGAATGGCCCGCTTTATGAATGAGAACGTGCCGGGGGTGGATGTCCCCGAACACCTGGCCCTAAAAATGGAAAAAACGGAACATCCGGCGGAAACATCGATCGAGATCGCGGCCCGGCTTATCAACGAGATAAAAGATTTCTGCGGGGGCATCCACATCATGAACATACACTGGGAAGACAGGGTCCCGATGGTCCTTGAAGCGGCCGGTTTGATATGACATTGGCAGTATCACGCCGTTTATACATCATGTATCAGCAAAACATTTTTTTACAGCCGGCAAACTATACATTTACAGTGAGAGGTAAACTTAAATGACACGAAGGGAAAGAGTATTGGCGGTTCTCGATCACGGAGAGCCCGACAAAATAGCGGTTGACTGCGGTGGGATGCGCTCTACCGGTCTCATGGGGATGACCTACAATGCTTTAAAAAAGCACCTCCATATAGCAGGGGGTGAAACAAAGATTTACGACATGGTCCAGCAGCTTGCGTTGGTCGAGGACTGGTATCTGGAAAAATTCAGGATCGACATCGTTGATCTGGCGCGGGTTTTCGCGGACAACCCCGGGGACTGGAATGACTGGAAGCTCCCTGACGGGACCGACGCAAAAATACCGGCGTGGATGAATATCGAAAAACGCGGGGGCGCCTGGGTGTGCGTGGACAACGACGGCGACGTCCAGGCCGAGATGCCCGAAGGTTCATATTTTTTCGACCAGAAAATATGGCCGCTTATGGGGGCCCGCAGAGATAGCTTTGATGATCTTCCCGAAAAGATAAAAAAAGTAATGTGGGCCCACATGACAGACCCGCTCTGGAAAAATTCCGGCCGGAGTGATTTCTACCGCATGTTGCGGGAGCGGGCAAAAAAGCTGTACGAAGAGACGGATTATTTCATAATGATCGGGTTCGGCGGGCAGTTTTTTGAGATGGGCCAGTTCCTGTACAGGAACGACGAGTTTATGATAAATCTTGTAA
>DRHN01000443.1 GCA_011049595.1 Spirochaetota bacterium
AGCAGATTAGAAATCGTGATTTTTTTCCAATCTTTATGATCCTGCCTGCAACGGTTATCCTTGTGTTCGTATGGGGGTTTCCGATCGGAAAGATGTTTCAACTTTCCACCATAGAATGGTATTTTACAAAGCCGCTTCTAAAGACATTCGTAGGATTAAAAAATTATAAAACCTTATTTGCAGACCGATTCTTTTTACATGCTGCGGGTGTTACCGGGTCCTATATGGGGATCGCTGTGTCCGTTGAACTGGGCCTCGGCTTTTTTATTGCACACCGTTTAGACAAGGTTGAGAAGGGGAGACTGCTTTTCATTACGATCTTCTTAATCCCGATGATAATGTCCCCCGTGGTAGTCGCTCTTTTCTGGCGTGCTTGGGCAACTCCCGGATTTGGTCTGATAGGTTATTTCATGAGGCTCGTGAAACTTGGTTTTCTTGTCCCACCGGAAGGATTTACCGGCACCTATAAGACGGCGCTTCCTTTTATAATATTCATTGATATCTGGGAGTGGACCCCATTCATGGTGCTGATTCTTTATTCAGGACTTCAGAGTCTACCGAAAGACCCATTTGAAGCAATAGCTATCGACGGGGCAACCCGCTGGCAGACATTTACTCATTTAACATTCCCGATGCTCAGGCCTGTAATGCTTGTAGCCCTTCTGTTCAGGACTATCGATGCGTACCGGGCGTTTGATGTTATCTGGATCGTGACAAGGGGAGGGCCCGGGAGGGTAACTGAAAACCTCTCCGTTTTTACCTATAAAACAGGTTTTCGTGAATGGAACGTCGGATACTCCGCTACCTCCGGTGTTATCATGCTGTTTGGGGCCTTGATAATTGCCCTCATTCTTGTTCGCAGGGTTGCTAAAACCTGAAAATGGAGACTGGAAGAAATGTATATAGGAGATACACGAAGGAAAAGGCTGGGGAAGACTTTTAACTATATCTTTCTATCCTTCATAGCATTCATCTGCGTCGTTCCAATTTTATGGCTGGTGTATACGTCATTCAAACCGAGGATCCTGACATTCGCTTCTCCTCCGGTCTGGGTCAAGTTTCAACCGACTCTGGAAAATTACCGGCGTGTTATACAGGAAAAGAACCTTATAAAACCGTTGCTCAATTCAATCGTTATCGTTACAATCAGTACCGTTGTAACGGTTACAGTAGGCTCATTTGCGTCCTACATATTTTCACGTTTCAAGCGGGGGTGGATACGGCCGACCCTTTTCGCAGTTCTTACAACAAATATGATCCCCCCGGCCGTAATCCTGCTGCCCCTCTTTCTGTTTGCAAGGAAGTTAAATCTTTATGATACCCATAGCATGATGATTATTGTATATGTCGCCTATAATCTCGCATTCGTAATATGGATGCTACGTTCGTTTTTCCTGGAGATACCGAAGGAAATCGAGGAAAGCGCCCTTATTGACGGCTGCTCGCGTCTCGGTGTATTATTCCGTATAGTTCTCCCTCTGTCCGCTCCCGCAATCGCGGCTACGGCCATTTTAGCTTTTATATTTTCATGGAATGAGTTTATTATTGCCCTTGTGCTCACTTCAAGAAATGCTTTTACCCTCCCGATTCTCGCGACGGGTCTTATTTCTGCGAAAGGCATACTCTGGGGGGAAATTGCTGCGACTTCAACATTTATTACCATACCTGAAGTGATTTTTATTTTCTTTGCGCAGAAGCACATTGTCCGCGGTTTGACAATGGGTGCGGTAAAAGGGTAATAATTCATGGAACCCAGTTCAGAGGTTTTTTAGCCCTGAAAACTTTACAGTATAATAAACGGTCACTCCCGGTATAATTCATCTTCATGCTTTGCCGGCTTGGAAGTCACCGTATGGATGCAGTTGGAGCCGCCCATTTCCGGACTAAATTTTCCAAGCTCGGTTTCCATTGCCCCGTCGAACAAAATTATCCTGTCGGTCATTAAAAAGTCTGAAAAGAGTCATTATACCGTGCTTCTCTTTATTCGATAAACCGCCACTGATCGTTCTCCTTTTCAAGCTGAAGTATATAATCTTTTAAAAACTGAACCAGGGGCTTGACAAACCGTCTGGCAGTTTCGGTTGCCAGATTATCATACCAGCTGATCTGAAAATTCAGTTGATCTACAATAAATTCTCCAACCCCGATACCTGAATCGATCCTTTTGTTAAAATCTACGGCTTTCATTCCCCATGTTTCACCCTTGACGTTTTCCGGGTCATATAAAGGGATTGGAGCCTTAAAATCGAGGCACCGCATAATCCCGGTAGCACCGAAACTCTCTATCATGTCCGCGTCCCGCAAAATATCGAGCAGCTTTCCATCACCACCTCTGTTCGAGCAGTGATGTTTTATCGCGTGGGCGATTTCACGGATTTGATCACCGGTAAAGAAACCATTTTCTTTTAAATATTTTGCTGCCGTCACTGAACCTGTCTGCCCGTGATCTTTTTCATCGGAGGTTAAATAGTAGCCTATATCGTGAAGAAGGGATGCGGCTTCTACGGCTTGGGTATCTTTATAACCTTCTTTTGCAGCGATAGCCAGTGCGAGCCTGCGGGCCCTGTTTACATGCTCAAAATCGTGTACCCCTGTGCGGGGCATTATACTTTTAACATAGATCTCAATTTGCTGTGTTTTGCTTTTTTTCATCATGATCAAACACTATTTCTTTGATATTCATTTCTTTCATCATCAGAAATGTTTCTCTCAGCCCGTCTTCCAGAGACCTGACTTTGCACCCAAGCCGGTCTTTAGCTTTATGGCAGCTTTTCTTTCTACAATTTGATCGGTTTTATCGAGATTCCCGATCAGCAAAGGGCTTTCGGGGTCGTGTAGAGCGGCATTTTTCTCTACAGTGCTTCTGTTATGATTAGCGTAGCAGTACAAACAGAAATTTAAACATGTGTTGTATGCTCCTATATCGACACTTTCAGCACACCTGCATTCTTTTCTTTGATAACGATCTTTACTTAATATATATCTATTTCCGCTTATTTTTGAAATCAAAATATCGTCTACACACTTTCCTTTTTTTATACCGATATCAGATAGATCAATTTTCTCCGCACAGGTTTCCACTGCAATATTGCAGGCCCCGGCGATCCGGCCTATGACCTCTGATGTTTTTATCAACAGGTCATCGGTAATATTGACCATTTTGAAATCTTTGAGGTTTTTTTCACATTTTTTATACATGTCGATAAAACTGATGATGCATTTATCGGTATAACCTTGAAAACTTTTCGCGAGAGACTCGAATGACCGTTTGTGATGGTCCAGGTCGATTTTGTCTGTGAAAAGGACAGGGTCGTACCTCCAGATCACTCTTTCTTTTCCTATCAGATCGGACAACCTTTTAAAGGTTTCGATTATCCTGTTCTTGGGGGGTAAATTGTTTTCAAGTTCATGACCGTAGGAGGTAACCGTGAATAAAAAATAATATGGTACATCAAATTTATCTAAATCCTTTAACAGCGGCAGCATGTTGCCGGGATTTTTTGTCCAGAAAACAATAAAGTCCAATACTTCATTTTTCAGGCTGACCTTGTGTATCAATGTCTGGCTGTACGGGTTTCTAATGAAAACGAAACCCGCCTTTAATCTATTAAGAAACCAGGTAGAATAAAACGAGGGGATGTCCGTTCTTCTGCTCGCGCTTATTATCATCTGCTGTTCCTTATGCAGGCAATCATATTTGCAGCACCAATGTTCACCTGTCACGCAGGGAGAACCGACAAATCCACAGGTAACAAGCAGTCCACGGTAAAAATTTCATAACCTCAGAAATTATTATAAAAACATACTGTATTATGTCAATAAAAACAGGCGGATTGTTTCCGAATGAATATGACCAAATAATTGAATCCTTTGTATTTTCTTACGTTATGATTACCTTCATGGCTTGAGGGGCCAGCGCCCCTATGGCTGTGCGAATTCAAGTCTCGGCTCGGACAAAATAAATTGTTATATATCAAATAATTAGAACCGCTCTTGACAGGACGGGTTTTTTCTTTTATAATGAATAAAAAGGAACTATTATGCCAAAAAAAATCAAAAGGGATGTTATCCACCGCTGGGAAGGGAACCCTTTTATTAATATTGAGGATATACCGTTCAGATGTGGTAATATGTACAATGCTGGATGCCTCAAAAAAAATGGAAAGTATATTCTGCTGATTACAATTGAACTGCTTGATGGATGTACGTCCGTTTATTATGCAGAAAGTGAGGATGGGTTATATTTCGATGTTTCCGAAAATCCTTTTCTCTCTCCGGCAAAAGAGGGGCCGCTGAAAGAATACGAAGAAACAGGCGTACTTGATGCCAGGATAACATTTCTGGAAAAATGTTATTATATTATTTATCTGGCGCAAAGCAGGCATGGGGTTCTTTTAAGCCTGGCTAAAACCGAAGATTTTAAAAGTGTAGAAAAATTGGGTATAATTTCTCAGCCTGATACCAAGGCTGGCGCGCTTTTTTCAAAAAAGATAAATGGTAAATATGCGAGGCTTGAAAGGCCCAATACCGGCGGCAGTATCTGGATATCATATTCAAAAGACCTTTTGTCCTGGGGAGAAAGCGAGGTTGTGCTTTCGCCCAGGGACGGCTACTGGGATTCGGGCCATATCGGTTGTGCCGCACCTCCTATTGAAATTGAACACGGGTGGCTTGTTTTTTATTACGGAGTAAAAAAAACATCCGGAGGAACACTTACCCGCATTGGTACAGTTATGCTTGATAAAGAGAATCCGGCTTCGGAAATTATATGCCGTTCCAATGTACCTGTTCTTTCACCCAGGGAGCCTTACGAACGTATCGGGGATATTAATAATCAGATCTTTTCATGCGGAGCTATTCTGGAGGATAATAATAGTATTAAACTATATTATGGTGCGCCCGATAACTGCCTTTGTCTTGGGACTACAAACCTGAAGGAAATTAGTGAAACATGTAAGGAAAGTAAAAGGAAGTTTTAACAATGCCAAAAAAGAGGGATAGAGATTTTTTACGTAGATGGGAGGGTAATCCCATTATTACACTTGAAGATATTCCTTTTCGGTGTAATACGGTTTTTAATGGGTCACCGGTAAAAGTTGATGGTAAGTACCTGCTTCTTTTAAGAGTTGAGGGACAGCAGGGATATTCGATTTTTGCTCTGGCCAGGAGTAAAGATGGTTATCACTTTACAGTGGATGAAAAACCGGTTATGACGCCTGTACGCACAGGGCCGTTTTCAAAATATGAGATTAAGGGTATCGAGGATCCAAGAATTACATTGATTGATGGTATTTATTATATTCTGTTTACAGCATTCTCAAAATGGGGACCCAGGATTGAAATTGCGAAGACAAAGGATTTCAAGAAGTATGAGCGCATTGCTCTAATATCAGAACCGGGTAATAAGGATGGGGTTTTATTTCCTGAGAAGATAAAAGGACAGTATGTAAGATTGGACAGGCCCATCGGTAAAACTATCGGTTCTATCTGGATTTCTTATTCAGAAGACCTTATACACTGGGGGTCACACAAAGTTATTCTCACACCCCGCTTCGGTTTCTGGGATTCTTTTCGAATCGGGGCTTCTGCTCCTCCGATTAAAACAGAGGAGGGATGGCTTGAGATTTACCACGGGATAAAAACGACCAATTCAGGATCAATTTACAGGATAGGCTGTGCGCTGCTTGACCTTACTGATCCATCAAAGGTTATAGCGCGGTGTGATGAGGCTTTGTTATCACCAAGGGAGTATTATGAAAGAATAGGAGACGTAAATAATGTTATTTTTGCATGCGGCGCAGTTGTAGAGCCTTCGGGTGAGGTAAAAATATATTACGGCGCTGCTGATACGTGTATTTGTGTGGCAACAGCACAACTTGATGAATTAATACAGAGAGCATTAAAGAAATGAAAAGGCACCCGGCAAATCCCTTAATAAAACCGGAGATGGTGCCGCCTTCCAGGGAGGGCTACCGGGTTAAGGGCACCTTTAACCCAGGTGCTGTACGGTATAATGAGGAAATAGTTCTTCTGCTCAGGGTTGCAGAAGACTGTGTGCCGCGGAAGGACTATATATCTGTACCCTATTATAGATTCGAAAATGGGAGGGGATTTCCCGAAATTCTTGAAAAGCCGCTGAATGACCCCCAAATAAATCTTAAAGATACAAGAGGTGTAGTTTATAAAGGCCGGGATTATCTTTCGACCTTGAGCCATATCAGGCTTGCGCGAAGCAGGGACGGTATTAACTTTACGGTAGACCCCGGCCCTTTTATTTATCCATGCAGTCAAAGTGAAAGTTTCGGTGTAGAAGATGCGCGGGTCACTAAAATAGGGAATCTGTATTATATCACTTATACGGCTATTTCAGGTGACAGTTGGGCAACCGCCCTTGCTACCACAACAGACTTTTCAGGCATTGTGCGAAAAGGTCTAATTTTTCCCCCGCCCAATAAGGATGTATCGATTTTCCCGGAAAAGATAAATGGTAGATACTATGCCTTGAGCCGTCCTCACAATCAGGGATTTGGCCGCCCTTCGATCTGGATCAGTGAGTCTCCGGATCTTCTGCACTGGGGAAATCATAAATGCCTTATCCGCCCAAGGGACACATTTTGGGAACAGCAAAAGATCGGAGGCGGAGCCGCGCCGGTAAAGACATCCGAAGGCTGGCTGGAAATATATCACGGCAAGGGAAAAGGTCAGATCTATTCCCTGTTTCTGCTCTTGCTGGATCTTGATGATCCTTCCGTTGTTATTAAAAGAGGGGAAAAGCCTGTTCTCTTTCCTGAAAAGTCTTATGAAAAACAGGGGTTTTTCCCGAATGTTATTTTTTCCAATGGTTTGATACTAAAAGATTATGGAAAAATACTTATTTATTATGGGGTGTGTGATGAAAATGTATGTGTTTCAGAAACCAGCATAGATGAGCTTTTAAACACAATATTATAAAGTTCTCCGGCAGAGCATTTTCTACTCTTTGTTAAAGGGGTTTATGATGAGGATTGGATTTATTTCTACATATCCTCCGATTGAATGCGGTATCGGGACATATACCAGTTATCTTAATGAAGAACTTCGAAGGCAACACAACGAGACATTTGTTATAAGCCAGGTAGGCGCCGGGGGTGTAAAAGTTTTTCCAATTTACTGGCCTGAAAGTATTTCTATTGCAGCGCAGATTTTTAACATCAGTGCAAAAATGACGCCGGATATCATTCATATTCAGCATGAGTTCGGCCTGTATGGCTCGCAATGGGGTGTTCAGGTTATTGAGCTCATTTTGAGATATGAATTAATCGGAGTTCCGGTAGTAACAACCCTGCATACTGTTTATGAAGATATCAACAACCAGCAAAAGACCATTCTACGTTTAATTATCAGCGAAGGCTCTGCTGTAATAGTGCATGAGGAGTATCAAAAAGAGATTCTTTTAAAAGATTTCGGGCAGGAACATGAAGATAAGATTCATATTATTCATCACGGTGTGAGAAGGGTTTCAAATATTAAAGGTGCAAAAGCCAAACTTGAACTTGAAGGTAAAAAGATCATTCTTTTATGCGGCTATTTCAGGCCTACCAAGGGATTTCATAGGGTGGTAAAGTTATTCCCTCAAATTTGCAAAAGAAGCCTTGATGCTGTTCTGCTAATAGCCGGTAAATCAAGGGGGCTGGAGTTCCTGGATTATCAGAGAGAGTTCTTTGAATCGATCAATAAATCCATATGTAATGATAAGATTATTGTTTTGCGCGGTCAGTTCCCGCAAAAAACTTTTGATACTATCCTGTCTTCAAGTGATGTTGTGGTGCTTCCCTATGAAAGGAGCGGCCCAAGCGGTATTTTAGCACAATGTTATGCCTTTAATAAGCCTGTTGTTACTACCGATCTTTTACCATTAAGATTGTCAGTCGAGCGCAGTAAGGGCGGGTTCATTGCAAATACTGATCAGGAGTTTGTGGAAAATATTGTTAAGCTGATCAGTAATGATAAATTAAGTCAGCAATTTAGGAACAATATTAAGAGTTATATTAAAAAAGATGTGGGATGGGATAATGTGGCAAAATCTCATATTAAGATGTATCAATCAGTTGTTAGAGTTCCGTATGTCAGGGCAAGACACGTGTTTTGGGAGTGAAGAGTTGCTGTTATTTGCAAAATATTTATCTATCATTGACTTTTTATAATTAAGTTTATATTATTGCTCTGTAACTTTTTCCTGGTATGTGAAAAAGTTACTGTATTTGGCTGCGGTCAGAGGCCGCACTATGGTTTTATCCAGTAAAATACCGGTATTGCATACCGGAGGGTGCTGGTCTTCCTCCCGCTTGCGGGCTTTTGTACCAGCCTTCTCCGGTATTTTAATATTGGCTTTATTATTGTAAACAAAGAAAGAATCAGGTAAAAACCATAGGCGAGGAATAAAATCTTATAATGATTGATAGTTTACTTGCCTATCTATTAATATTTTAAAAAAATTAGGAGTATAAAATATGGGAAAAAATGATAAAAAAAAGATATTATTTGTGGAACCAAGAGGCGCAAATTCCAACGTGTTCGATAAATATATGACCATTCCCCTTTTAGGGCCTATATATCTTGCAACAATAGCAAAGCAGGCTGGTTATGATGTAGCTGTAATTAATGAAAATATACTCAAAAGGGAAATAAATTCAGAAGAACTGGCTTCAATAGATATCCTGGGATTGAGTTGCATAACCACTACAGTTAACAGGGGCAAGGAAATCGCAAGTGATTACAGGAAAATAAGAAAAGCTAATGGCTTTGAATCAAGAACTATGATTGGTGGAATTCATGCAAGCATGATTCCAGAAGATGTTGAGCCTCATTTTGATCAAATTATTGTTGGAGAAGCTGAAAACATAATTCTTGATGTTTTATCAGGAAAGATTAAAGATAAAATAGTTTATACACGAGAATATAAGGATTTGGATGACCTTCCTTTTCTTAATTTTGATCTTTTAAAAGAGTCGGAAAAAATGAATATTTTTTCCATAATGACTTCAAGAGGATGTCCTTATGATTGTAATTTCTGCACTGTTACAAAGATGTTTGGAAGAGGATATAGAGCCCAGAGTCCTCAAAGAGTCATGGATGAGATTTCAGGATATAAAAATGGAGTGATATTTTTTTCTGATGACCATTTCGCAGCTAATATTAAGAGGACAGATCAAATACTTGACCTGATGATGGAAAATGGATTTAACAGGCCCTGGTCTGCGCAGGTAAGAACAGAAGTAACAAAAAACCCTGAGTTTATTGCAAAAATGAAAAAAGCTGGATGTACTACAGTTTATGTTGGGTTAGAATCTATAAATCTACAAAGCTTAAAAGAAATGAATAAAAAGCAGGGTCTGGAAGATATAGAACGTACAATAAAAGTTTTTCATGACAACGGTATAGCGATACATGGAATGTTTATATTGGGAAATGATACTGATACAAAAGACGTATTTGAGAGAACTTCAGATTTCAGCATTAAAACCGGTTTGGATTATGTCCAATACTCTATATTGACACCTCTTCCAGGAAGCAGGACCTATTCTCAATTTGAAAAAGAAGGAAGACTTCTACATAAAAAATGGGATTTTTACGATGGATTGCACGTTGTATACAGGCCGAAGAATATGACGCCTGATGAACTGCAGCGAGGTGTATTGAGATGTTTTAAAGATTTTTATTCATTTCCCCGCGCGGTAAAAAGCGCATTTAACACTACTTTTAAAATTGCTGCAACCACAATTAAGAAAACGTATAAAAAGGCCCATTTCCCTTCATTGCGCCCTACCATCATGAGGTTAGCGGGCAGGGGGATTATAATAAACTGGATTGATTACAATAAAGCATATCTTAAATATCTATATAACCTTTCTCACATAAGCCCGGAAGGTGCATAAATGATGAGAGCCTGCTGACCTTGTAAATACGAAAATGACAGGAAGAATTATAATCGTCCTCATGAGAAAACAGAAGGAAATCATCAAGAGTTGCCTGTTTCTCCCCCCTATTTGAAATAAAGAGTTACAGGCAGGCTATTTGCTAAAACCTCTGAATTTCATGATAATTGCCAAACGACGAAGAACCATTTAGAATAAGATATTGATCTTTATGGTTTTATCTTAAGGTTTTAAGATTTCCGCACGTTTTCTGATTTCTTCCACCTTACCAAGGCTGCTGATACTATTTCCTTCAACAACAAACGAAGCTGCAGCTGATGCCAGGTATGCTGATTTCAGAAGATCATCCTGTTTTATGCCATAAAAATACAAAAAGCTGGATAAAAAAATATCCCCGGCACCCGTAGTGTCCTCTACAATAACCCTATATACCGGAATCTTAAAGAATGTCCCTTTGGAATAGAGGATTGAACCGTTCGCTCCATCGGTGGCCAAAATAATTTTTGGCCCCATTGATGATATGTTCTTTAAAGCCCGTTTTATGTTTCCTGTATCTGCAAAGGCTCTTACTTCTTCAAAAGATCCTTTTATAACATCGATCTTATGCATAAAAGGCCTGAAATTAGCGCCCCGTCCAAGTGTAATTTTTCCGTCGTCTGAAATTTCCCGAATAAAGTGAAGATCAGCTCCAATGATGTGTATGCTATCATGATCTAATAGGGATACAACTTCCGGGTCTATTTCATTTGCGACCATTCCTAACTGGACTATTCTGCTTTGATTGATGTGTCTGGGGATGTCTTCTGGTGTAATGACAGGTCCTCGACAGGGTACACTTGCTTCGCGACTCTCCAGGTTATCCGAGTAGTTTAACAGGAAAGATGTGGAATTCTTAGATTTGCTTTTTATGACCGGGTCAATATTGATCCCCTCATCCGTGAGGGTTGTTAAAAAGCGGTCCGGGTAATCAGCTCCAATTTTTGAAATCAATTGTACATTGGCTTTCAGTTTTGCTAAAGCCATTCCGGAGTAAAAGGCTGTTCCGCCAGGGCATGAATCCGTACATTTATCTCTTATAAGGATCCTATCGAGTATTAAATTGCCAATTATTGATATAATTTCTTTCTTCATAAAACATTTTCCTTTTTGAAGATCACATGGCCTTATTCGGACAAGCCACAATCTTGAATAGAATAATTTTACTGCTTAAAAAGCAAGGTAATTGGATGAAGCTGCAAAACCTGTAACACATGAATGATTCTGATTTTTCAGAATAGCATAACCGGGGTAGATCGTACAGACAAAAGTAAAAACAAAAAGTCGAAAACACAACAGATTTTTACATGTCTTCGAAACATTTCACAACCATTGAAGTAGTTTACCCCGGTAATAGGTTTTAAAATTTCAATTTCACTTGACATGATATTAAAAATAGGATATTCTACATTTATCTGTAAGAAGTGTAAGCGAAAATGGAAAATATATATATTTTAGACGTTGGATCCCTGCAAGTTGTAGCCTTTAAGATTTTTTAACAAAACTTGTTACATTCCTTATCTTCTTGGGACTGAATTTTTTTACGCAATGTTTTATTAACATACATTTCACAATATGGAGGTTTGGTAAAATGAATTTCAAGTCATTAGGGTTAACTGTTTTAGTTCTTTCAATGCTCATTTTTCCGCTGGCCGCTCTGGGAGAAGGGGACAAGGGGGAAGCTGAAACAACAATAGCGAAACAGTATGTTTTCTATCAGGTGGTACACGGAGGTATTGCTCATCCATTCTGGAAAGTAGTGGAACGAGGCGCAAAAGAGGCAGCTGCTCAACTACCCGACGTTAAAGTAATCTATACGGGCCCGGACGTGTACAACTATGAGGATTTTATGGCCATAGTTGATTCGGCTATAGCAGCCAAGCCGGATGGTCTCATTGTTACCATAACCTCTCCTCAGGGTATGGATGAAACACTCCGCAGGGCGATTGGTCAATTAAATATCCCGGTCATTGCGATCAACGCGAAGGACTCGAGGCCTGAGGACGAGAGGATACCCTATATATCTTACATAGGCGAGTCTTCCTACGACGTAGGCGTAGCACTGGCTAAGGAGTCGTTAAAAAGAAATCGTCCAAAACGCGCGGTGTTCGGGCATCATGCACCTGGGTCGATACCAATCGAAGAAAGGGCGGCGGGTTTTTCCGATACATTAAAAGCTGCCGGAATACCTGTTGATGTTCTGGATATAGGTCCGGACCCTGTTGAGGGGGCTTCAATACTTCTTGATTATCTTAAGGCAAATCCCACAACCGATCTGGTATATCCCGCATCTACTCCTCATATTGAAGCGTTTATACCATTGGCAGAGGGAGAAGGGTTCGCTGCAGGCAAGGATATAATGATACCCTCAATCGATATTTCTCCGAAAATCCTGGAATACATAGTTAATGGAAAGGTCATGTTTACTCTGGACCAGCAGCAGTATCTACAGGGTTATGTCTCGGTCCATCTTATGTATCTGCACGTAAAGTATGGACATACCCCGCCCCCGCTGTTCCCGACCGGACCTGGTGTTATTACCAAAGATGAAGTCGCAGAACTTAAAAGACTGGTCGGCGAAGGATTACGTTAACATTTCACATCATACTCTCCTCTCCTGATACTTCAGGAGAGGAGAGTATCTAATTAAGAAAAGCGAATGATTTACTGTGAAAGGACCCTGAATTGTGGAAAATGACACGACGGGACGGGGATATCCCCGGGATTCACTATTGACAAGAATTAAAGGTATAATACAGAACAACCCCGTATCGAGGGTCGCTTTCGCGCTCATATTAATTTCAATCGTCTTCTCCTTTCTTTCAAAAAATTATTTTAAAGCGTCCAATTTCATATCCGTACTCACGAGAATATCCGAATTGGGAATTGTAACGGTCGGCATAACCTTTTTAATGATTTCCGGAGAGTTTGATCTGTCGGTGGGTTCGGTTTATGCGTTATCAGGTTTTTTGTTTATTCAACTTGCAAACACGGGCATGTTTTCACCATTCGCTCTTCTCATTACCCTAATAGCTGCCGCATTGATGGGTATAGTGAACGGATTAATAACGGTACACGGAAGAATTCCTTCCTTTATCACGACACTGGGTATGATGATGGTTATCAGGGGATCATTACTTGGAATAACAAGCGGCTCATCAGCATACTATGAGGGGGATAATATTATTCCTATTATTTTATCAAAGGCTCTCAAATATAATGTGAGGCCTTCACATTTCTGGTTTTTCGGTATAATAATTCTTTTTAGCTTAATACTAACAAAAACCCGTTACGGAAATTGGATATTTTCCACAGGAGGTAATAAGGAAACCGCCAGGTTAATGGGTGTGAAAGTACGTAACGTGAAATTGATTAACTTCGCAATATCGTCAGTGTTGGCCGGGTTTACAGGTTGTATAGTTGCCAATCGATTTCAAATCATAGCGCCAGCATTCGGTACAGGGATAGAACTTGATGCAATAGCTGCCAGCGTAATAGGCGGCACGCTGCTCATGGGAGGAAGCGGGTCGATCGTCGGGGGTGCATTGGGGGCATCTCTTGTAGCTCTCGTTCGCAACGGGCTTGTTTTGAGCGGAGCTCCGCCCTACTGGTACAGGACTTTTATAGGAATTATTTTGATAGTGATAGCCGTAATCAATCTCAGGAAAAAGGTAATAAACTACTGAATAAGCCCGTATGATTATGGGTATAAACAGTTTCTTCCTACGAAAGATAATCCGTTCTTGTTGAAGAAATATTTATTTGTTGCGATTCATAAAAGGGGCTGACCTGAAATGGAAGCAGATACATGTTTATTGAAAATTGA
>DRHN01000444.1 GCA_011049595.1 Spirochaetota bacterium
AAATAGATCTGGAAAACAGAGATGGAATAGAAAATATTTTTAAAAATCATGATTTTGATTTAGTCGTAAATCTTGCTGCGCAGGCGGGAGTTCGCTATTCTCTTGAAAACCCGCACGCCTATGTGGGCAGCAACATAGTCGGCTTTCTTAATATACTGGAGGGGTGCAGGCATTCGGAAGTTGAACACCTGGTTTTCGCGTCAAGCAGCTCTGTGTATGGCGCGAATAAAAAGATGCCTCTTTCGGTCCACCATAACGTCGACCACCCGCTTTCCCTTTACGCCGCGACAAAAAAAGCCGACGAGCTTATCGCGCACACATACGCGGCGCTTTACAATATTCCCGCAACAGGTTTAAGATTTTTTACCGTATACGGGCCATGGGGGAGGCCCGACATGGCTCTTTTCAAGTTTACAAAAAAAATACTTGATGGAAAACCAATAGATGTATACAACCACGGAAAAATGAAAAGAGATTTCACCTACATCGATGATATTGTTGAAGGTATATACAGGGTAATGCTGAAGGCACCGGAAGCAAATCCTTTATGGGATGGTGAAAACCCCGACCCGGGAGTAAGTTTCGCTCCATATAAAATATACAATATCGGGAACAATAAACCGGTTGATCTGTTAAAATTTATATCGGTTCTGGAAGAGGAACTTGGTGTGGCAGCCGAAAAGAATTTCTTACCCCTGCAACCCGGTGATGTAAAGGAAACCTGCGCGGATATCACCGATTTGATGAAGGATACAGGCTTCAGACCGGAAACTGATATTTCAAAAGGGATTAAAAGTTTTGTGAGATGGTATAAAAAATATTATTCTGTGTAGGGAATGCTATGCATGAAATTGAAGCTGAATTGAAAATTGTTTTATGAAATATGAATACATTGAGTTTGTGATTCTTTTTGGATCACTTGCCGGGAAGCAACCTGTTGATATCACGATATAAACGTTGGGGTTTTATATGATCAGGGATGATTTATAACGGAGAATGCGTAAATGAATGTCACGATGATCGGCACAGGGTATGTAGGTCTTGTTTCAGGGGCCTGTTTTTCGGAGTTTGGAGTCGACGTAACCTGTGTGGACAAAGATAAAACAAGAATTGACGAGTTAAATAAGAGGATTGTACCGATTTATGAACCCGGGCTCGAAGCCCTTGTAAAAAGCAATGTTGAAAAAAAGAGGCTTTTTTTCACAACCGAGTATAACCGGGCTGTTGAGAAAGCAGACATAGTGTTTATCGCTGTTGGGACTCCCACAAGGCGAGGTGACGGGTACGCGGATTTATCCTATGTGTTTCAGGCTGCCGGAGAAGTTGCAGGCTGCTTAAAGGATTACACAGTAATTGTGGATAAGAGCACGGTCCCGGTTGGGACCGCGCGGAAGGTTAAACGGTTAATAGATGATAATAATCCTGGCGCGGATTTTGACGTTGCTTCAAACCCCGAATTTTTAAGGGAGGGGTCAGCAATAAACGATTTTATGAGGCCTGACAGAGTGGTAATCGGGGTTGAAAATGAAAGAGCAGCTTCCTTACTGAAAGAACTATACAGACCGCTTAACCTGATGGAAACCCCGATAGTCATTACAGACCTTGAGACGGCCGAGCTGATAAAGTATGCGACAAACGCGTTTCTTGCTACCAAAATATCATTTATAAATGAGATGTCAAGATTGTGTGAAGCTGTTGGAGCAAATGTCAAAGATGTTGCAAAAGGTATGGGACATGACAAAAGGATCGGACCTAAATTTCTGCACGCGGGGCCCGGGTACGGCGGGTCCTGTTTTCCAAAAGACACGAGGGCGCTGATCAAGATATTTCAGGACAATAGCCTGACAGCCAGGATCGTGGAGGCGGTTGTACAGGTAAACGACGCTCAGAAGTCGAATATGGTCAACAAGATCCGGCAAGCTTTAGGGGGATCTGAATATGGTAAAAAAATAACTGTTTTGGGCTTGACATTTAAACCTGAAACGGACGATATGCGGGAGGCCCC
>DRHN01000445.1 GCA_011049595.1 Spirochaetota bacterium
ATCGAAGGATACGGTTTTCGGTGACAAGATACTCATTGCGAAGCCTGAGTTCCTCATCGACGGAGCCGGTGACATTGGCAAGTAGTTTCGTCCAAGACATGAAAGTCTCCATTATTCGTGATGTTCAGAAAGTGAGAGTAACGATCCAAGCGAACCGAGTCAACAAGATAGTCGAGATCTGTCCGGATTCATAAGTAATTGTGCTTCCAACCTTGGATGAGTTTTTTTACCCCACGGGAACTGCAATGGTATGAAATGCCTTCATTTCCTAAACTTCTCCCTTGAATTCTGCCAATATTCTTACAAACTCTTTCTTTAGAATTGGCAAATCTTCTTTTATAACCTTCCACACGATTTCATGGTCGACTCCAAAGTAAAAATGGATTATTTTGTCCCTCATTCCTGCCATATCTTGCCATGGTATAGCTTGATACTTTGTCCTTTGGTCCTTTGGTATCTGCTTTGCTGCCTCTCCGATGATTTCAATCTGGTATATAACCGCACTGGATGACTTTTTATCTTTTGTAAATTCATCAAAGTTTATATCCCCGATAAAATCCTCAATAAGCGAGATGGAATCAAGAATATCCTTTATATAAAGAGAATAATCTCGTTTCATATGTAGATTACTTCCTCAAGGATAGCTTTTTTCAGTTCCTTTCGCAGCGCCGCTTTTCTTACCAGGTCTACCTTTCTTCGCAATATCCTCTGTAAATACCGTTCAAGGTTAATAAATTTAAGCAAGCTGGGGACTTCCTCGAAATCCACCAGGATATCAATATCGCTGCCTCTCTTTTGTTCAGCTCTCACGCAGGAACCGAATACGCCTATCTCTTTAACTTTGTAGCGCTTTTCGAGTACGTCTCTATGATTCTTAAGACTTCTTTTTATATCATTTAATGTTTTTTCCGTTTTATTAACCTCTTCGGTGTACAAAATCATTACCTCATTCTGAACCGAACAATTCCCCCGGGCCCTCCAGGACATCCTCTATCAACCTTGCCCTTCCAGCCAGAAAGCCATCTAAAAGCTTTTTCTCCTTATTTTCAATAGAGAGAGTTTCGGATACTGCCTGGGCAACGCGATAGAAGACTTCACTCTTTCCATAACCGGATCCTTTTAATATTTCAACCATCTCATTCCTTCTGCTCTTTTCCCAGCTAGAAGGACTGAGTGAAGAACATCTATAAGCTCGGCTTGATTTTTTATCTGTTCCGGCTTTCTATCCTGAGGTCCCAATACCAGAATATACTCTTTGTCTTTCTTAATGTATCCATTCTTATTCCATTCATATTTGTATTTACCGAACACCTCGATGGCCGATCCGATGGCGGCACATTGTCGTAGTAAGGCGGATCAGTTAAAACCGCATCGAAGTAGTTGTCAGAATAGTTTAGGGACGTAGCTGACTTTGCGTGATAATGGATTCTTGATTCGAATTATGTATATTCTCAACTACACCGATAACAGCCTTACTACGGGTTTTCCAAGTTCCACCATGATCTCCTATTAACCTGATCATAATTTCGATACCCTGCATAGGCCCTTAATTTTGTAATAAAGAGGGAGCAGACAGTTATGGCCCGGGAGTTATCATGCTTTATTCGGGCATGAAGACTTATCAGTTAATTCGTCTGACTGAAAATCACGATGTCCCCAATTTTTATATCCTCTTCATAGTACACTATTTTACCTTTAGCCGTTTTGGGGCCTGCCGAATAGATCTTCAGGCTTCCTATGATCTCCACGCCGCTCTCACCTTTACGAAGCACCTGAAGCTCATCGCCGATTTTTACTTCATCCACACTCCCCAGATTAATAAGGACATTGTTGCCTGGCAAAACCTGAACCACAACTCCGGTAACAGAGCCCTCCCCACCCAGTGATACAGTCGTGGTGACCTTCACCTCCCGCATCTGGTTGTTGATATTCCTTATTTCCTCAAGCGCCTTCCCGGCATAAACAGAATCTTTATATTTCCTTACAACCTCCTCATACATATCAAGAGCATCCGAAAAGTCACCGCTTTTATACAAACTTTCGGCTTTATTCATTATCTGCAGGGCCTGCCGGTTCAACTTTCTGTCGCTGTCCTTTTTATCCCTGGCGGTTTTCTGTTCGGTTATCAAATTGCTTATGCCAAGGAGCTCGTCGAGAGCCCTATATCTTTTAGACGACTCGGGATATCTTGTCAGAATTTCCTCGAGACTTTTAACCGCCTGATCATATTCTCCCCTGTTCTTATGGTTCATTGCCTTCCTGAAAATACTGTCCGCACGCCTTTCTATTTTTAAAATACTGCTCTCGGTGCGCTCCTCGTATATCCTTTCCATTATTGCTCTGGCCCTGCTCATCGACCTGTTTTTATAAGCGCTGTCACTACCGATAGTATAAACAGTGAAGTATCGTGACAGAGCCTCTTCCAGCTTTCCCTCTTTTTCGAGCGCCTGAGCGGCTTCATATACTTCCCGCCCGATCTGGTCCAGATCGACCCTGTTTTGCTCCCTTTCAGCAAGGTACAGCATATTTTTAACAAGTTTTTCTTCGATCCTCAAACCGCTTTCATCACCCAGCCCTGTTTTTCTCGCGCTCTCTAATACAGGCAGCAGGGTGTTGAGCTCCTCGATGCCTCTTTCATAGTCGCCTTTTGAAAAATACCCAAGTGCTTTATCATAAACGGAATCCAGTTGCTTTTGAAAACCCTGAAATTCCTGCTGCTGGAGCGTTATGCTTTTAACTTTTTCTTCAGCCTCCTTGAGTTTGGCCTGCTCCTCCTGGAACCTTTGCTCCACTTCGTTCAGCTGAAATGTGTAAGTTTTTACCTCTCTGTCTAATTCATCCTCATTCAGGCTCAACTCTGTTTCGTAATTCCTCTTTATTTCCTCCATTTCCTGTTGCGCCCTGTTTTTTGACTCAACAAGCTCCTCGAACAACCTCTCTTTTTCTCTTTCAAATTCCTCGTTGACATCCGAGACACCGCTTGCGGCAATTCTCGATTTAGCTTCCTCGAGACTTTTCCGGTACGCCTCATCCAGCTCCATCTCTTTTTGTTTTAATATCTCTTCCTGGTTCTGAAGAAAAAAGTCCTTTTCCTGTTTCAGGATCTCCAACCGCTGTCTTGCGTCTTCGAGTTTTATTTTTTGCTGCTCTACCTCCTCCTCCGACCTTCTCTGTAATTCCCTTATCACCTCGGCTTCGACCCCGGCAACACTTGAACTCAAGCTATCCTGTTTGTCTCTCCCCTTCGTTGCCAGAAGGTAATACAGCAGGCCAAGTGAAATGAGCACGATTATTGTCACGTTTAATATAAGCGGGAGAACAATGTCTTTTTTTTCACTTTTTATCTTTTTAGCAACAGGATGAGTTTTTTTTGCCTTGTTTATCTCTTCATCGATCGATCTGTAGACCTCTTCCTGACTTACTTGCTGAAAAAATTTGTCTTCTTCCATGTCCCGGTTGTCTTCCCGTAATACACCCCCGTCTTCCATATTTACGCCATCCTCATGAAACCCGGGAGATATTTTCTCAGCCTGCCCGGCATCATCATCTTTCCCGCTTTTATCGATGTCTTCCGTAGCCTTTTCAGAGGAAACGTCCATGTCGGGCGGCGTGTTTCCCGCAGCTGTCAAGGACATCAACTGTTTCTTTTTTTTCTGAAACATCTTTTCCTGCCATATCCTTTTAGATAAAGACCCGCCACACGAGTAAAAAGACTTATCCGCTCATTATACACATCGGTATTCTCTATCCTGTTCCACAGCGATCGAACCATATCCCGGGAGCAGCCCCGCAGCTACTTTTTAGATACGGAATTTCAAGGGACTGGGCACACAGAAAGACACCTGCCGCAGTAGGGGAGCAGGCCCGAGTAGAGCTTTAACCTCTCCTGCCAGGGGTCTATCCTTGATTTGAATTCGAGCAGTTCATCAGGGCCGGGTTCTTTTTCAGGCAACGGTATGTCTTTGTAACCGCCGGTCATTTTCAGCATTCCGCTGCATCCCCAGCGGCACCTCCAGCCCACGATCTTCGCGTATACGGCTGTTTTCGTGCCGATATTTATCACTGCTTTTTTATTCAGTTCTGCCGGGATAGCCCCGGTCGGGCATGCCTTTGCGCACTGAAACCCGCAGGATTTTGGGTCGCAAAGCCTGCCCTCAAGCTGCGAATCGGGCTCAATGGGCGCGTTTGTAACAATAGATGTCAGCTTCTGCCTTGCACCGAATTGCGGGGTCAAGACAAGGTTATGCCACCCTATGTCCCCGATCCCGCAGGCAGCCGCAACATGTCTGTGGGAAATATCTCCGGGACCGCCCGGGTAATCCTCTGTCGGTTTTTGAAAGTGAGGCATGTTCGCTGGAAAAGGGTAGGCCCTGTACCCCATGTTTTCCAGAAACCTGGCTCCAAGATACGCGAGCCTGTCAAGCTGAGGGTTTATTGTCCCCAGCGTGAACATCTGATAACTGAAGTATGAAGGAGGCTTACCACGGTCTTTCACGCTCCTTCTTATGAGGTCACAGGTCGCGTTATTTATCCGTAGACCGATCGAGACCAGGGC
>DRHN01000446.1 GCA_011049595.1 Spirochaetota bacterium
AGGGCGTGCTGTATAAGGTCCTCGAAACATAAAAATTTAACGGCTTTTTTAAAGACATCTTTCCTGTTCTCTTTCAGCCACAGCAGCTTGAAGATCGAGAACATGGGGTGTGCGGTGTGACCGGTGGCTTTGTAGAGTTTTTCAAGACCGAAATCCCTGCTCCACGGCCCGGTGAGAGAGGTCGTCCTTGTGTCGAACGTTATCATCGCATTGGCCAGATACTCGTTGCCGGGCCCTATCGGTGTAAAAGCTTCGCCCATGCTTGAAATGCCGAGCCCTTTAACCGGGTCGCCTGTGCTGCCTTTGACAGCTTCCTTTATCACCGTGAAGCAGCTTTCAACAACTTTCTTTGAATCGAGCTCAGCCCATAAAAGGCCCGCGGGACAACAGTCTCATACTCCATGTATGATGATGAAAGCTGTGCTCCTTTATCGCTGAAGATAATCGCCCTGCAGCCTGTCTGTCCGACGTCTAAACCCATATAGCTCATTGATCGCTCCTGTTTTACCCCTTACGGCTGTACGTTATGGGCTGAACGGATATGTCCCCTCCGCCCAAGTCAAATATCTTATAATTGTTAACAAATTTTATCAGTTCCCGAACACTGCACTGCCCCCCGGTCCCGCCTTTGAACATAACGGTCGAGGCCGCGTTCGCGGCTCCCAGGATCCCGCACAGCTCAATGGGGAATTTTCTGAGATAAAAATAAATGAAGGCCGCCTGAAAAGAGTCTCCCGCCCCGATGGTATCTCTGGCTTTCTCTTTCAGCGCAAAACCAGTTATGCTGTACACACTCTCCCTGTGGCGTATGAGCACTCCGCGGGCCCCGAGCTTAACAACCACGGTGATCGATCCGGGGTTGATTCGCCGGATGCTTTTAACCGGGTCACCGATTTTTGTAAGGTAAAAAGCTTCGCTTTCATTTAAAAAGACAATGTCAGTCAAAGGGTAGATACTGTTTTTAAGAGTAGAAAGGGTTTTTTCATCATCCCAACCGTCTCCCGCGTTCGCGTCATAGGAGGTCAGGATATTATTATTTTTTGCGAATTTAAAGACAAACCTGATCTCTTCCCGCAGGCGCCGCAGTATGAAGTAGTTGCACGAGTACACCAGGCCCGACCGGGCTACATGTTTTTTATAATCCATCGCATCTATTGAAAAATCTTTCGAAGTTCCGGGAAAAGTCGCGACCTGCCTCGGTTTTTGTTCCTCCTCCTCTGTAAATATCAGGGTAAACGGGCTTTTTTTATTTGCGACCAGCTTTATCCCATCTCTTTGTACACCGAAAGTGGTGATCTCGCTATACAATGATTCTCCTTCTTCATCTTTTCCGAGCTCTGTAAGCAGGAAGACTTCGGCACCGAGCTTTGCAAGGCCGCACGCGGCATATCCGCCCGCGCCTGCCAGATACCGGGAAAAATCTGAAATGATGACCTCTTTTCCGCTTTTAAGATGAGGGCAGTTGTAAATATAATCGTAATTCAGGTCAGCCACGATCGTAACCACGGGCTGAGGTGACTCATTGTGGTTCAATTCGTGGAGAATGTACTCATTGATGGTTTTCATCTATCGCTCCGAAACAATGTCGTATGTTCCGAATTCTCTGAAAGATGAGGGGTTGTAAACCTTTACACCTTTCACTACCCTGTTAATAATCCCCCCCTCACTCGGCGTGTCCGGTTTGAGCCCAAGATCAAGGGATTTGAACATCCCGAGAAGCTGACCGACAATAACGAGCAGGGGAGGGGTGAGGCCGTCCGTTATTTCGAGTTTATCTTCAGGGTCGAATTCGACAGTATAATCCGAGACTTTTTTTAGAAGACCGTCAATTTTACTGCCGCAGGTCAAAACCGCCATTCCGATCTTTTTTTCTTTTAGCTCTTTCAGAAGGCTGTCTCTTATACACATCT
>DRHN01000447.1 GCA_011049595.1 Spirochaetota bacterium
AAAAAAAATTACAAATAAATTATCATGCGTACCGGGAAATTTTCGAGGGTATATTAAAAGTTGAAATGTGCGGGGTCCCGGGATTTGACCCGGAACACGTGAAAGCGCTGGACATTTGGGGATGCGCCACAGCCCGGATCTTCTCGGCTGTGTCTCCTCAGATGCACGAGGAGTTTGCGTTGAAATATGAAAAATTGTGGCTCGAGCGCTTCGGTCTAAGCTATTACGGCTGCTGTGATCCGCTGCACAAAAAAATCCATATTTTAAAGGATGTTAAGAACTTGAGAAAGATATCCATCAGCCCCTGGGTCGATATCAAAGAGGCGGCGGATGCGATCTCGGGTGACTATGTATTCTCCCTGAAGCCGTCACCGGCAGTCCTTGCCGAAGATCTCTGGAATCCGGAAAAAGCCCGGCACGAGGTGGAAACAAAATTGCAGGTGTTAATGGCTCACAACTGCAAAGTTGAAATTGTTATGAAAGATATTAGCACTGTTCGATATGAACCAACGCGCCTCTGGGAATGGGCACGAATCGCAACAAAAGCTGCAGAGAGGTTTGGATGACCAAACAGTCGAACATCAGTAACATAAAACTGGTTTTCTGAATATTTTGTGATTAATTGTATAAAAATTTTATTCTTTATAGCAGTTAATTGCTTATACTTAGGCCAATTTCGAAAAGTTGTTATTTCAAAAAGATAAAATCGTTTCTACGGGAGTATAAAAATGGGATTTGATTTGAAATTCAGTATCATCACTGCCAGCCTTGGGAATCTTGGCGACAGGTTTTTACCTTCGGGATACAAAAAATTGGTCAGTTTAGAGGAAAAATTAAGGAATATATCCAGAATCCGTGAAATAACCGGTATTGAGCTTTGTTACGGCCCGGAAGGCGAGGAATCGGAAGCAGGAAAAGTTATGGACCTTCTTAATACCTTTGATCTGAGAGCATCTGTGGTCAATGCACCACTGTCTTCCAGTAAAGAATGGAAATTAGGCACATTCTCAGCCGTTGATGCAAAGACCAGGCAGGATGCGATTGATGTAACGAAAAAAACAATAGATTTTGCCGAGGGGGTTGGAGCTGAAATGGTAAATTTGTGGCAGGGACAGGACGGTTTTGATTACTGTTTTCAGACTGATTACTCCCGGCAATGGGAATACATGATCGAAGGAGTCAGGGAGTGCGCGGACTATAACCCGAACATCCGGATATGTCTGGAGTTTAAACCAAGGGAACCTCGAAACAGGGCTCTTTTAAACACAGCAGCGACAACACTGCTCATGATCCAGGAGATCGACCGGGATAACGTCGGTGTTACTGTTGATAACGGGCATGTACTACAGCATGGAGAAAACATGGCCCAGGTTGCGGCACTTTGCGATCGTTACGGTAAACTTTTCAATCTTCATCTTAACGACAACTACGCAGCATGGGATGACGACATGATAGTCGGATCGGTGCACCTGGTTGAATATCTGGAACTGCTGTATGTACTTCGCAAGATTAATTACGACGGATGGTGCTCGATCGATATCTTCCCTTTCAGGGAAGACGCTTTCAGGGCAACAGAAGAAAGCGTGAAGTTTGTACTTGGTTACAGTAACTGGGTTGAAAGAGTCGGATTTGAATATTTAACGGATCTGGTCAGAAATGGAAGTGTCACTGATATTTTAAAATTAATCAGGACTACCCTGTTCACAAACAGTGCTTGCGCTGAGTAAGGTTAATATCTTATGATATGAAGGGGTTTACAATGGATACAAAAGAGTTTGCACAGTCCTTCGTCGATGCTTACAATGCGGGAAACACTGCACAGGTTGCCTCCCATCTTGTAGACGATTTTAAATTCAGCGGTCCGGTCCCCAAGCCCATCGGAAGCAAAGAGTGGCTGGGACTGCACAGTATTTTCAAAGCCGCTTTTCCAGACATCAGTTATAACCTGCGCGGTGTGATAGGTATGTTGACACAGCTCGGTCTTCAGACGGTGCGAAAATAGAAAATATTAATTAAGCCAGGACAGGCCCGGAGCAGCGCCAGGAACTAATTATTGGCTTATATATGAAGGCAGAAACTACTCCGAAGGTATCGCCCGGAGCCTGACCTTTGTTTCGTGCATTGCGGCGGCGTCTCCCATATCGGCCAGGACCGCTTCCCGAAGCTGGTTTACTCCCTGGAGATCTTTGCGCCATGCAGAGGGGTTAAAAAGGAGCACATCGCGACGGATCGTCTCATCAGCCGATAGTCGTGCCCGTACATTGCCTGTCGCGCTTTCCACCAGTACCTGGTCACCCGTTTTGAATTCTAGATTAGCCAGGGTGGCGGGGTGTGTTTTTACCTCGGGCGTATCGATTATGTCCCGGGAGTTGACCTGGGCGTTTAGCATCTTCAGGGTTTTTGTCGCTATTAAATGCAGCTCATCCACTGTCAAACCGTGCACAGCAAGCTGTTTGAGCAATCGCTGTGCCCATTGAAGAGGCTCCCCATTCAGAGCCGGCCCGAAACCAAGACGTCCTGCAAGTCCCTGGAGGATCTCGCTGCCGAACTGGTCACGATAGTATGTGAGCTTCCGGTCCGCCAGATCGAAAGCGTCATCCCACGTGAGTCTCTCCCACCCCTTTTGCGTGCGCCTCTGGGGGTAAAGTACACTGTCTTTGCTGTAGAACGCTCGAGGTAATGATTCCCCCGGTAACAGAGGAAACCCCGCGTGATCTCATGCTCGGGATCGCCGCGATGCTTGATTATGCAGCCGTCTCTTACAGTGGCAATTATGCCGCACGAGTCGGGGCAGTCGCGGTTGCATGTAGTACGAAGCTCCTGGTCCATAATAACTTGCCTCCATAAAATGGGACTTAATGAATTAGTTCTTTAATCCGGAGCAAGACCGGCTGCTCCGGGATTTTTCCGGTGATCGCACAAGCACTTGAGTGGCCTTAGCCTTGCATCCGGGAAAATCGCAAGCCGCAGGTTCCGGCCGTCTAACCCGGACAAACCTGCCCTTGCATTTTTGTTCATGAATGTCTCCTGGAATCGAAGGTAATCGAGAATACCGTCTTGGATATATTTTAAGTGCAGCAGTGTTAATTTGCAAGACTTTTGAAGAAACTCCCCGTGGAGCCTGGCTGCTGTTCGCCCTGTATCAGCTTATTGTCTATGCTGCTGAAGGTTTTGTATTCGCGATGAAGAGCCGGCAATATCGGAACTAGATTTTATCATTGAACATACTCTCAAACTCGCGCTCTTTCTCCATGACCTTAACCATATAGGACCTTGCGCCTTTTGTGTATAATCCATTGTAGTGAATAACTGCTTCTCCCCATGTTCTGTACTTTTCCTTGAGCATTACCAGGAATTCACACCCGAGCTGTAAATTAGTCTCTTCATCGTAAAGCTGCTTGTCTGTATAGCCTTTGAATGTCCGGCTGTTCAATGACATCAGCCCATAATCATATGTTCCGTTTGAATTTTTATTAACCGCCGCGGGATTGAACGAACTCTCAACATAAATAATGCTTAACAATAAACTGATGGGAATATCATACTCAAGCGCATAGCTGGTAATCAATTGAGTGAGGGAAGGATCACCGACAAGGTCAGCATATATATTCATAATAAAATATTTCTTTCCCTGATTGATTTTATCTCTTATCGCGTCATTGATTTCTTCCCTTTGCAAAAACTGTTTATATCTGACAACAGTGACCGTCTTCACACCCGGGTCAACTTTGGATGCGTTCAGGTTAAAAAACGTATTCGTCGATAGTATTCCCAACATAATCGATAGGAATACCCATAAAATTATTTTCTCTTTTGTTCTCATTTATTGCCCCTGTTACTTATGATTGCATATATACATAACTATCTGATTTATTTCCGGTGATTGTTTTTTTTGATTCAATGATTTTGAGTTTACGTGTGAATCCCGGTGTGATTATAAATAGAAGTTTTTAGTGAAGAGCTCTGCTAATAAATTATTACCTCATAATCTGGTAGATAAAAGAATACCAACAAAATATACTGCTTATTTTTTTATTTGAGAAGTATTTTATAATCTTACAAAGCACCGTCTATGAACAGCATGTTAAAAAGGAATCACCTTTTTCAGGATGTCCGGATTGTGAAAAATAATTTTTAAGAATATGTACGGCTTCCTGACTTATTGATCGGTGCCGTCGTTTGGCTGTCTCACGGAGAAACTCATATAAACGATCACCGATATTCCTTACTCGCAGTGTTGCCATATACCTTCCTTGTAGACATAGCTTAATATTTATGGAGGTATTTTTTACTTTTTTTTCTTTCCAAGCGAAGAAAACGTGTCTTTATCAAACATGAAACCAACCATCAGGGTTGCTGCCCTGTTTTTGAGATCTTTCGCCGCAGCGGACGAATCTATGGATAAAAAACCGAATGAATAGCTGACTTCAATTATAATTTTTTTTATGTCGACACCCAACCCCAGGACCAGACCGAAGTCCAATATACTGACATCTCCATATAAATCATCATAAGTACCCTTCGCATCAGCCGCCGGGGGATAGTTCACTACGTCTCTGACCTCGCCGGTCCTTTTATATCTGTTGAACAGATCTATGCCAATATAGGGACCGACAAACACGTTTGCACTGTACTTGTCATCGCCGGGTAATTTTATATGCGGGTAAAACTTCACAAGTACCGGTACCTCTATATAGTATAAACTGTCATACTCAAACCCCGTATTACCTGTATGCTCCAGCTTTTGACCTTTTAGAGTAAATAACACTGCTGGCTGTATCGAGATGATGTCTTTTACCGGTATGATCCCGAAAACACCCCCGGTAAATCCGAATTTCGAGTCTGAATCAAAATTGCCCTTCGAATTTGCGTCATCCCCTCCGAAATGAGCAAAATTAATACCGCCCTTTACTCCCATTGAAAAATCGATCGCAAAAGCCGGCAGCCCGGATATAACAAAGACCGAAACCATGAGAAGAAGTAACCTTTTCATAGAGCCTCCAGATTAATAGATATAAGGTCCTTTCAATTTATTAAATTTAACCGTGATTTTCAAGGTGATATTTCGTTATTATTTATTATAATTATACTGATATTGCTTTTAACGGTGAGACAATACATGAGAACCATTCTGGCAATTGACCTTGGGACCACTTTAATAAAGGCAGTGCTTTTCGACGAAAGCGGGAAAATAATAAAAAGCGCGGGCCAAAAGTTACCTTTGATTAACATCGGTAAAAACGGGATCGAACAGGACCCGTTTTTGCTGTGGGAGACAGTAAAAACGCTTGTAAAAAAAATCTCAAAGGATACAGCGGCCGATGCAGAGGGCATTCGAACGATCGGTTTCAGTTCCCAGGGATTGTCTATCATCCCGGTTGATATGAACTATAAACCTCTGTGTAATATGATCAGCTGGCTGGACATCAGGGCTGTCCGGGAGGTTCGTGAGATCGAGAAAAAATTTACTGCCCGGGATATTTTTCATATCACCGGTAAGAAATTGCATGAAAGTTACTCCCTTCCGAAGATATTATGGCTGAGAAATAACGAGCCTGAGGTATACTACCGGACAAATAAAATACAACTTCCTATGGATTATATTTTTTATAAACTGACGGGTGAAGCCGTAATCGATCATACAATGGCCGGCGGAACAATGCTATACGATGTTGTATACCGCCGGTGGTCCAAAGAAATATTGTGTGCTTTTAATATTAGACCTGATATACTTCCTTCGATCAAAGACGCCGGAAGTTATCGGGCGCCTCTGATCCGGAATACCGCTGAGGAATTGGGTTTATCAAAGGATGTTTCTGTTGTGACCGGTGCCCAGGATCAGAAGTGCGCCGCGATAGGGGCCGGGATAGATGAAAATACGGCAGTTATATCCATAGGCACGTGCAGCGCGGTTATTGCAGAGTTCCCGGCGCCGGTCTTTGATGAAAAGCTCAGAATCCCCTTGTTCAGTTTTTTAAAAAAGGACAGCTATGTTCTGGAAGCAGTTGTAACCACGACAGGTATTTTTAAAGATTTCACCGATGGCTATAAAAAAACACGGGGAGAGACAATGGAATTTAAACCTGATAAACGAAAAGTGGAATTTTACGATGATATATACAGAAAATACATTGAACTCGAAAAAAAGATCATAGGCTGGAAGGAATTTTTCTGACATGCGTTATAAATTAAACCTTTTCCCGGTTCCCGGTTTTTTCTGACTCGGAAATTTCATCGAGGACCTTCTGACGGCGTTGTTCTGCCGGGCGGGTGCCTGCTATACCAGGCTCTCAGCACAAACAGCCCGGACACCCTCCACCTGCTCGAGGGGCAGGGGGTCCGGTTTGTGGCTGTCAATAATATGCGCGGCTGCTTCAGTTGCGCGCTGTACTGTGCTCTTTTTTCCATCCCTCTACCAGTTGGCGTAACTATCATAAGAAAAAGCCAGAGGATGCCACATGCTGTCATTTAGGTGGTCAACGGTATGCCGGTGTGCCGCGAATTTCATGTCTTTTAATTCCGGGTCAGCAACTGCATCATGAATCACATCCAGAGCCAGCGTCTCGGCGTCAATATCCGTGGGTTTCCGGCATTCCAGCATGTAGCTGATGATGTCGTGGTCGATGATTGTCTGTGCAAAGCTTGAAAGCATCATCCGATCCATCATCGATGTCGGTCCCTGCAGCAGGCTGCACCCCGAATCCATGGCGATTTGAAACTGAAGTGTGTGCTCACATGCAGCCTGGGCGTCCGGCATCCTGGAATCCGTACCCGCAAAGCTGTACACAGGCATCCGGTAGGAACGCCCGAGCAGGACAGCCAATTTCTGCTGCCTGACCGATGAAGGGTCGGACGTTACGGGATCGAGAGTCTGCATGTCCCCGCTCCCGGAAAAGGCTGTATAAAAAACCGGTAGCCCCGGCTTGTATGCCTGGACCAGCATGATAGCAGTCAGCTGTATGGCGTTGAGCTGGACCACTGCGCCCGGAACTGTGCGGGGAGCAGTAATACCCATCATGTTGTAGTTGCCAAGGCTGCATGGAATGCCTGAGTCACAACAGGCCAGGAGGGCCTGGGCGATCTCTCCCGGGATAGCCATAGGGGGTTGGGCGTTCAATCCAACAAAGAAAAGAGGTTTTTCAGCCAGCGCTATCCTTGAGCCTTGGATCACGGACCCCATCTCGACAATCGTTTTTACATCCAGAGCATTTGAGGCCTGCATGCAGATCGGTTTTGTTGTATCGATAAGCATGTCGGCGGCCAGTAGACGATAAAGGTTTTTACCGTGAAATTCCTGAGGATCGACCTGGTTGATCATAGCGTGAATATTCGGCAGTGCATCGAGAAGTATGTTGAACTGTTTCAGATGCTTTCGGGTCGCAGGCACATATTGCCCTGCCAGATCAAGGACCCGCAAAGAAGCTCCTCCGGACAGGAAGTATATGTTTGATCCGTCAAAGATCAGCGGTTTGTCATCGTGCCGCCCGAATAACCGAAAAGATTTCGGCGCGGAGGCCAGGGCCCTTTCTATGTGCCCCTCGCCCGGAAACACCCGTTTGTCAGACCGGTCAACCCTGACCGAGTTTTCTTCAAGTATATCAAGGGCTTTTTCAGATCCGATGTACACACCTGTCCGCTCAAGCAGCTGGAGTGTCGCGTTATGGAGCAAGGCCTGTCTCTTATACACATCT